>DAONFA010000025.1 GCA_035403355.1 Candidatus Cloacimonas sp.
TTTTCACCTGCCTTCAATCTCTCTACACCCCACCATCTTTTTCACTTACAACCGCACTACAACTGGTTTCCAAACCGAAAAATTGTGAGTTAAAACAGAAAGCCCACCCCCTTCCAACCGCTCTGTAACTGGTTTCCAAACCGAAAAATTGTGAGTTAAAACAGAAAATTACATCCTCATATAGCTGTCTCCTATCTTCCTTACCCCAAGCCCTCAATCTACCGTTTAACATCCCTTAATCAAGCGTTAATAATTAACGCTTGATTAAGGTTAGATAAACACTTGATTTATGCTCTCAGCTTAGGGCGAAAAGCGGTCCTTAAATCTGAGATGCAGTTTACACTAAAATAGAAAATACCCGATGGCTGGTAAATAGATAAGGATAATACATAATACCAATCCCCAATTTTAAAGCTCGGGGAAAAATGAACTAACCAATCCTTGCTTTGCCAATTAACCGAAGTTTGCCAACGAACTTAATGTTTACCCGTTTTTTAGAAGATTTTTATTCAGCACTTCAGTTGCTGAATTTGTCCATAAACTATGTGGCTTTTTTATTCGGATTATTTTTACAGTGGCAAATTCCTGATGAATTATAGAAACGGTATTTTCCTTCTTCTTCAGTAACTGAACTTATTAAAAAGGGGGATACTTTTTTCCTTTACACCCCAAACTTATTTTGCATAAAAAGAGCTACCTTGCTCCAACCTGTCGCGTATTGAATTAAATTTTACAGGACTTATCCGTTATTCCCTCATCTTTTCCATTGGCTTTGAGAGACACAAAATTCAATTTCCTGGTAATCCAGTCATCTGAATAGCAATTAGTATAGCAAAAAACAGACGCAGACAACTAATTTCACCTTCTAATCTTTCTTTTCTTTGGTTGAGTTATAAACTTCTCCTTCTTTTTTGCATTAATCAAAACAAAGACCTTAGGACTACTTCACCTTTTTCTTCATCTGGTGTTACCTATTTTACACCAACCTTTGAGACACTACAATAGAAATAGAACTATGTTACTTTTTTCATTATTATTAAATATTTGAATCCTCGCAAGTAGAAATTGTATTTTTTTGCTTTATCAATCCAGAAAGGTGTATTGGATGTTTGATTATGCCTTGCAACTGCAACTATATCAACTGGTTGGAAATATTTAGCCAATATATTATAAATATTTAGACCTACAGGTATAAAACCACTTTTCTTTCTCCAATGATCTCCAATGAGCCATGCAATATATTTATTTATTTTAAGAATACGGTATGCTTCGTTTGCTACTTTTTCTAATTCTATGAAAAAAGTTTCATTTTCGCACGATATATTTCCTATGTTGTCAGGATGTTTGTTGTAATCAATATTATCTGAATAAGGAGAATCAATGAAGATTAAATCGGCAATTTTGTCTTCAACAGGTAAATTTCTGGCATCTGCTTGTTGAATATCTTCTCTAAAGGGAACTATATCAAATCCAAGAACTTTCCTATTTTCTTCCTTGCAAACATCAATAGTTGTTCCACTTCCACACATTGGATCAATTACTAAATCGCCTTCTTTTGTATATCTTTGGACAAGATTCCAGATAATAAATGCCGGAGTAACGCCCCGGTATTTATTAAAACCATGGGGTTTATCACCATAATTCTGGGTGGGGTAATCCCAAAGGGTGGTTGTCTCAAGTTCTAACTTTTTATTGTTCATTATTTAATAATCTCTTTAAATCATCTATAAAGTGCTCAAAAAGTTTAACCTTATTGCTTTCTTCTATATCTTCTTCCGTTAAAACATAACTACCATCAAGATCTGTTTCTACAATAGCTCTTCCTTTCTTAGCTGGAATCTTTTTTGTTAATGTACCATCTTCATCAGGAGTTATGAAATAAACTTTTATATGTTTTGTAACTTCGTCCTGTATAAATTTAAATTTCCAGTAACCCGTTTGTGCAATTCGTTCTCTTAAGGAAACTTTACTTGATATAACTGCAAGCACCTTCAAAGACAATGGATTGTAAATAACAATATCAACATCAGGTAAATGTAATCCAAATTCTCCATAATTAATAGCTAAATTTCTTTTAATCTGGCTTAGCTCTTTAGTTAGTTTTGTTCTTCTTTCAAGTTGATTGCCATTAATGACTTTTAATCCAATTTCTTCTACTTCATCTGTAATTATAAACTGGATTAATTTCTCAAAATTTTTCCCTTTAAATGCTCTCCAGCTTTGTTCATAATCTTTATTTGGTGTTGGATTTTTCAGCCAATCCGCTTGATGAATCTCTTTTGCTTCTTTCAATAATTCAGATATATGCTTATAAGTTTCGGCACCAAAATATTCTTTTTTTTCAAGATACAATTTTTTTAAATCTTCAAAGTTCATTTCATTTATCCTTTAATCCAATTACAATATATTCTATTGGATATGCTTCAAAATTTGCCTCATTTTTAGTAGCAAATCTGCCTGTTTTTTCATCACGCTTTTGTGGAAGAATTTTGGAGGGTATTTCTCTTTTGATTAATCTATCAAACTTAAAACCAGAATACTGCAAACTCTCAGCGAAAACTTCAGCATTTAGAATATCTATTCCCTTCAATTTTGTATCACCTATTACATAACAACATCGCCCTCCTTTTTTCATAATTCTGAAACTTTCATCAAATACCTCTTGCATATCAATGAAAAACGCTTCAATTTCTTTTGCCATTTTTTTGCTTTTATGTTCCATTTTTTCTACTATATCCTTGGCAATTAAACTCTTTAATACTCTATTTTCGTATTTCTTATATGAAGTTCCAATAAATTCCTTTTTATATTCTATAAGGTCATCAGCTAAATCAAGCCAAATTGTTGATAATTGATGAATGTCTGCATATTCATAACTTGTTACATAAGGACTGGAAGTTATAACCAAGTCCACTGTCTCATCATCTAAAGGTTGATTTTTTGCATTTCCTATTTTAATATTGAGGTATTGATTTAAATTCTCTATAACATTCTTATGAACAATATTATAAAATTCCCTATTTCCATTCTGCATCTTCATTAAATGTCTTCTGAAGGTTTCAAATGGTTTGGATGTTTTTTTATTAAAGTCCCTTGTTGGTTTTGTGCTTCCTTGAAGCCAGATAGAACAACTTTTTAAGATATGGCTGAAGGCAACAAGAAAGAAGTTTCTAATGTTTTCATCTTCTTCCTTGTAAATTACTCTTAGTATTTTACCTAACTCAATTTTATTTTTTTCTGAAAACCAATAATCAATCCTGTCCAAATGCTTTTGTGGAATCAAGGGTTCAAAATTATCACCTAAAAATGTTATCTGAGGGCTATTGAGCATTTTCAATTCAAATAAAAGATTATTAATTTTTGTTTCAAGATATTCTGGTTCTATAGGAGTAGCTTTTACTTTTGTTATTAGATAAGCAATTTTATTTATATCAGTTCCACTTACTTTAAATCCTCTTGATATACCCGTAATGATTGTTGTTCCACATCCAAAAAAAGGATCATTTATATGCGCTTCACTACAAATAATATTTTCATCAATTAATTTTTCCACCAGCTGTGGTATAAACTTTGCAGGATACCTATGATAATTATGAGTCCATTTACCTGTATCGGATGGTTTATATTCAATAAAAGACCAATCTGTGTCTATTTCTTTTGTATTAAATACCTGAATAATATCTTGAGGAGATTTATTTATTCCGCTGTTCTCATTAATATTAGGAATAGTTTCAGTTGCATCTATTCTATTGCTAAATTCCCAATTAGAGCTTCCAATTTTCATTTCTTGGGTAGTTTTCATTTCACTTTACCTCTGTTTTACTACGGAATTAAAATTTCTATATTCCCAAATTCCCAAAAGTTGGTGTTCATTCCAACTTATTGTTTCTTTGGTTCGTTGAGGGCATCTACTAACCCTCGCTTCTCACAATCTATGTAAAATAATCAACAAATTGCATTGTTTTCAGCTTGTTAATCCAAGTCAAGTTCTTTTTCATAAAAAGGGCTACCTTACTTCAATCCGTTGCGTTTTCACTTAAACTGTATAGGCATTTTTAGGATGTTTCTGTTCCTTTCCAATGGCTTTGAAAGATACAATTTCCTGGTAATCCAGTCCTCTGAATAGCAATTAATATAGAACAAAACAGACGCAGGCAACTACTTCCGCCTTCTTATCTATCTTTTCTTTGGTTGAGTCATAAACTTCTCCTTGTTCTTTGGTTCTAATCAAAACAAAGACCTTAGGACTACTTCACCTTTTTCTTCATCTGGTGTTACCTATTTTACACCAACCTTTGAGACATAACCTGCTATCATTTTATCCCCCAGATTTGTCTCTATTATTTACTTTATAATTATAATCAGAATTTTAGGAAAAGCACTTTTTATTTTGCAATCTAAGCGACAGGGAGAATTTCTCTATCGTTTTTTTTGCCTGAACAAGGCAGTGGAAAAAAAGCAGGATTGTTAGTTTATACCTTTTAAAGAGGGTGATTGATTGTTCAGTTGTAAGGGTGCATACTTTCTGTTTTAACTCACAATTTTTCGGTTTGAAAACCAGTAGTAGATTAGTTGTAAGTGAGAAAAGAAGGTGGGGTGTGGTTGCATTGAAGGCAGGTGAAAATTGTAAGTCAAAACCTCCCGCCGGTTGCATCGTAAATTTTACGAGGGGTTTACACCGCCATCGCTATCAATGTATCGCCCAAAGGGGCTTTAAGAACTTCTAAAACTTCTCGAAAACATAATTAAAGACCCAATTGATTGTACATTCCCGTATTATTATTATAGTGATGTTGAAAATTATCAACAGAAGTTTGTCATTCGTATAATATTAACTCAGAATGAGATATGCAATATATTTGCAAATTTTCGGGGGAAGGGTGGTAAAAAATGATATTAACTTATTAACCTTTTGCCTTGACAACGATTGGAGCAAATTATGATGTGCGCAATAAGGATATACTTTATTATAAAGGTGGTAAACAATGGATAGAAGGACATCAAAAACCCTGAATACAAGTTACCATCAAAATTGGGGACTGAAGTATTTAAGGGAAATAGTTCTTCTTCAGGATGCAAAAGAGAACCGAAAAAATAGCACCTTCAGGATGAAGACAAAACTTATTTTCATATTTCTTACTATGCTTGTTTTTTCACTCAACTTCTTAACTGCACAAACCTGGAATTATTTCAAATATCAGACATTTACTCAGCTTGCAGATACAGGCACTAACTATCAGGTTCGCTTTACAGTCCATTACGGGAACGGAACGGATAACGGAGAAAATGTTTATTTAAATAGTAACTGCCGAACAGATTTTGGTGATCTCAGATTCTTTGAAGGAGCTACTGAACTTGACTACTGGATGGAATCCAAGACGGATAGTGATAATGCCGTTTTCTGGGTGGAAATTGCCGGTGACTTAAGCACTGCCAATAGAACAGTAACCTTAAAATACGGCAATTCTTCTGCTGCTACAACTTCCAATGGACCAAACACTTTCATCTTTTTTGACGATTTCAGTAATGGTTTAAGCAAATGGGCTCAAGAAGTTATTTCTGGAACAATTTCTATACCAAGTGGAGAAAATTTTGTTCGCTGTGGCGGTGGAACATCTGTTTCACCATGGGGTCATACTGTATTAGGTTCATCTGCAACTTATTCTGGATTTGCCAATAATGCAGTAGAATATAGATATCTTGTAGCAACTAATGCGATCTGCGAAGTTGGCATAAGAGGTAATTATACAAATAATACCGGCTACAAGGGCAGAAGTGATGCCAGAAAATATAATTATGGTGGTTCTGGAATTTTAGATTCGCCTTATCAATCACCTTGGAACTTTCTATCTGACGCTGGAGAAGATTTAGACCCTCCCACAGTAAATGTTTGGTATAGGGGAACTTTTACTGCATATAACTCAAATTTGAAATTATATCGCAATGGGATTCTAAAACGCAGTTCTACTTTGGGAACTTATACAACTGCAGGAGAAATATCTTTACAAAATCACGAAGGTGATCATACGGATTATGATTGGGTAGCAGTAAGGAAATTTGCCGGTTCAGAACCTGCGCGGGGTAATTGGGGTGGAGGCAATTTTTGGCAATATGCAAAAGCACAAACTATAAATCTACTTGCAAATACCGGAACAAACTATCAGGTTCGCTTTACAGTTCATTACGGAAATGGAACTGATAGCGGAGAAAATGTTTATTTAAATAGTAATTGCCGAACTGATTTTGGTGATCTCAGATTCTTTGAAGAGAAAACTGAACTTGACTACTGGATGGAAACCAAAACGGATAGTGATAATGCCGTTTTCTGGGTGGAAATTGCCGGTGACTTAAGCACTGCCGATAGAACAATAACCTTAAAATATGGCAATTCTTCTGCTACTACAACTTCTAATGGACCAAATACTTTCATCTTTTTTGACGATTTCAGTAATGGTTTAAGCAAATGGACTCAAGAAGTTACTTATGGAATAATTTCAATACCGAGTGGGGAAAATTATGTTCGTTGTGAGGGTGGAGTACATGATTCACCCCACGGTCATACTGTTTTAGGTTCATCTGCAACTTATACTGGATTTGCCAATAATGCAATAGAATATAAATATCGTTTAGCAACTGATACAATCTGCGAAGTTGGTATAAGAGGTGATGAAACAACTGATGCCGGTTACAAGGGAAGAAGTGATACCAGAGCTGGGCAAGGTTCTTCAATTTTAACTCCCCCTTATTCTGGATGGGGGTTTTTATCTGATGCGGGTGCAGATGGTAGTGTTCCATCTGCAAATACTTGGTATAGGGGGACTTTTACTGCATATAACTCAAATTTAAAATTATATCGTGATGGAGTATTAAAACGCAGTTCTACTTTGGGAACCTATACCACCGCAGGAGAAATCTCTTTACAAAATCACTATGGTTCTTATACTGATTACGATTGGGTAGCAGTAAGAAAATTTGCCGATTCAGAACCTACGCGAGGAAGTTGGGGTAGTGAACAATCCCTGTATAATCCACTGACTGAAGTTTCTTCTAATTCTTTAACTGATTTCATCTATGAGCGGGGTTTGGGTCCTTCTCCAATTCAAGATTTTACTGTAACTGGTTCAAACCTTTCGGCAAATATTAGTATTGATGCTCCCCCTGATTTTGAAATCTCACTTCAACCAGGAGCTAATTTTACTGCTCAAGATCCCATAGTTTTATCCCTATCTCAAGAGATAGTTATCACTGCAACGATTTATGTGCGTATAAAGGCAGGGTTGAATAATGGAACTTATGCAGAAAATATAACTATAACTTCCACAGGCACTACAGATAAATCTATATCTTGTGCAGGTGTAGTAACTGCAAATTATCCTGAAGATACACCTGTAGAAGAAAATGGTGTAACTATTACATTAAGTGGAGGCGATGGCAATAAAGGTAGTGGAACTATTCCTGAAATTCCCAATCCCAATATTACAGAATATCTTGGTTTTACTTTTCTCTTAGGCGATAACATACATATCTGGCATATAAAAATGGAGACCAGTTATACTTACGGAGCATATTATAATAATAATAATTGGATTATAGGTAATCGTAATGGAGATTCTATAGTATTTGATATTTACTTCAGTAAAGGGAAAGGAGATGTTGAAATTCCAGTTATTTTGAGTAATTTTGATCCTACTTTACCAGTGGAACTATCTGCTTTTACCCTAAATCTAAATTATCAGCACGGAGTTAATGTAATGTGGGCTACCCAATCGGAAACAGGATTAAATGGTTTTTATGTGCAGCGGGGAACAATTGATAATCTTTCTCAAGCAGTTATTGTTAGCCCTTTAATTCAGGGAACTAATACTTCTCAATTGCATGTGTATATGTTTACTGATAAAGAGATAGATGAACCTGGAACATATTATTACTGGCTGGAAGCACAGGATTATGATGGTTTTGTTACATATTATGGTTCCAGAAGTATAGTTTATGAAAACGGCAATAGCGGAACACCGGAAATACCTTTGGTTACAGGAATCCGATCTCTTTTCCCCAATCCTTTCAATCCTGCTGCAACTATTATGTATGAACTAAGTCAACCGGCAGAAGTGAAAATCAATGTCTATAATACTCGCGGTCAATTAGTGCATAATTTTGCCTTGGGACAAAAAGAAAGAGGTAGATATAAACTGCTTTGGGAAGGTGACGATAATTATGGTAATCCTTGTGGAAATGGTATCTATTACATCAGAATGCAAGCAGGGAAAGAAATTTCCATCAAAAAAGCAATGCTTATGAAATGAAGATAGGATTTCAGGATAAGGATTTTAGAAACGAGGATTTCAGGATTTAAGGATTAAGAGGATAAATTTAACAGAGGGCTGAGAGCAGAGGGCTGAGGGCTGAGGGCTGAGGGCTGAGAGCAGAGGGCTGAGAGCAGAGGGCTGAGAGCTGAGAGCTAAGGGCTGAGGGCTGAGGGCTGAGAGAAAAAAAATAGGTCTGGGATGAACAGGATTATAGGGATTTGAGGGATTTATAAACTTAAATATGCTTCCATAAATGATATAAACAGCTAAGTTTTTGCTTACCATCTTGTCACCTTCTCTTTTCGGTGTTTTCGGTGTCCTCGGTGGCTAAAAAAATGCGGAGGAACGGTGTCCTCCGTCTCGCTATTTCGCCATTTCACTAAAATCATTCTCCATTCTCCATTCTCAATTTATTCTCTTTCTCTCTTTCTCTCTTTGTAAAAAAATCAATCTCGCCATCTCTCTCTTCCCGTCTCGCCATCTCGCCATCTCGCCGTCTCGCCATCTCGCCATCTCGCCATTTCGCTAAATCCTTAAAATCTTTGAGAGGTAACCAGTTAGTGGATAGGCACATTGACCGGGCTATCGCCTAAAATATTGCCAATATAATCAGTTGTATCTGGTGGAACGGTCTTTGTCTCCGCTTTCGGGGTTGGAACATTATTCGTTTGGGGAATGGCATCGCTAATTGCCCGCAGGCGTTGACGCAAAGTATCCGGTTTTGTTTCTTCTTTTTCTTCCGGGATAATAACGGCAGTGGAATCGGGCTTATTAGAGGCAAAAAAATCGGGCATTTTCAACCAGTTTTGATTATAGGCATACCACAAAATGGAGCCAAGGATAATAATAATCAGAAAAATGCCAATCAGCCACATAAAGTTTGTGGAAAGCATAATCTTTTTTTCTTTCACAGGAGTAGCAGGTTTAAATTCGGGTTTAGCGTTATCCGGCATTAAATAGGAAAAAGCATTCATTACAGCATCTAAATCAGCTTCCAGAAAGCGGGCATAGTTATAAACCACTGCTTTGGCAATTCCATAAGGACCAAGCTCAGCAAAGCGATTTTCTTCAATTGCCTTAATCTGGTTTTCCGGAAAACGCAGTTCTTTCCAGATATCCTGATAGCTGTATCCGCGCTGTAAACGCAATTCCAGAAAATACTTGCCTAAGTTTTCCAATTGTAAACTCCTTCAAATGCTTGGCAAACTTCTCCGCTTAGCAAATAGCCCTTTTCGGAGGCGACGATTTTAACTATTCCGCCGGGCATAAAAACCTCCACTTCGTTATCCAATAAGCCATTGGCAATGCCACTAAAGACAGTAGAAGCAGCGCCGGTTCCACAAGCAAGGGTGGCTCCACAACCTTTTTCCCAAATTTTAATTGCTACCGTCTTTCTATTCAGCAAAACGGCAAAGTGCACATTCACTGTTTGCTCAAAACCTTGATGATGCTCTAAAGCCGAACCAAATTTAAGATGGGGATTATCTTGCAAAGAATTGACCCAAACAATAAAATGCTGATTGCCAATATTTACCAAATCTCCGGTAAAATCCTCTGCCTGATAGCTGTGTTTCAGCATTGAAGGCATTCCGAGATTAACGGTTACAGTGTTATCTTCATTTACATAACAGGTTTTAAGACCCGCCTCCGTTTGGACGCTAAATTCCTTCTTTCCTGTTTTTTGGTGCAAAATCCAGGTTACACAGCGTAAAGCAGAACCGCACATTTCAGCTGATGAACCGTCGGCATTATAAATAAACATTTGGGCATCGCAGGAAGCATTAGGCATAAGCAAAACCAAGCCATCCGCTCCAATGCCAAAATGCTGTTTGCAAAGTTCTTCCGCTACAGAAGAAAAATCCAGCTTTGCCCAGGAAATTGACTCCGGAGCAAAGCAATCCAGGATAACAAAATCGTTACCTTGAGCGTGCATTTTGAGAAAAGGAATTAACATAAAACATCCGCTATCATATCTTCAAAACAGAAAAAGCCCTTGCGGTCTTTAATCCATTTTGCCGCTTGTAACGCTCCGTAGGCAAAAGTGCTACGCGAACGGACACAATGGCTAAGCTCTATAGTTTCCGTCTCGCTGTCAAAACCAACTATATGCGTTCCGGGAAAGGAACCTGCGCGCACAGAGGCAAAATGTAATTCCTCGGGTTCTATTTTACGAAAAGCAGGTTCAAAAAGAGCTTTCTTTTTCCTGCTGTTATTGGCTATAATGGTTTTAGAAAGCTCAATGGCAGTTCCCGAAGGACTATCTGCCTTTTGTTTATGGTGCATTTCCCAACCGTAAACATCAAATTCCGGAAAGCGGTCAAATGCCTTAGTTGCTTCTGCCACAAGGCGTTTAAAGATACTCATACCGATGGAAAAATTAGCTCCGTAAAGAAAACCTGTTCCTGCCAGATGGACTTGTTGTTTTATTTCTTCCAGATAGTTAAACCAGCCGGTTGTGCCCACTACCATATTTTTTTGGTAAGAAAGAACTTTTTGCATATTTTCCAGAACTGCCGAAGGATGGCTGAAGTCAATACAGACCTCAGCATCTTGCAGGGATTCTGCAGTTATTGAATGATAGCAATCCTTTTGGTTGGGGTCTATCGTTGAAACAACGGTGCAGTCAAATTCAGGAGCCAAAGCAGCAAGCATCTTTCCCATTTTACCATAGCCAAGCAAACAAAGTTTAACAGCCATTTATTCCTCCGCATAAAGACGGATAAGTTCTTCTACAAAAGCAGTTCCTCTATAGAGTTCATCCACCAGAATATCCTCATCCGTAGTATGCACTTTATTCATTCCGGTGCCTACGATAATCGTTGGTAAACCGTTAGCATTAAAAATATTAGCATCGCTACCACCACCTCCAACTTTGATGTCTGCCGGAAGCTGCAAATTCTGTAATGCCTTTTCTGCAAGTGCTACAACAGGAGCATTACGCTCAATTAAAAATGCCTCATATTCCTTTTTCAGTTCAAAATGAAAGGATGCTTTGGCTCCATATTTTTTAACCGTAGCAATAACTGCCTGCTCAATCTCCTCACAGACCTTTTGCAGTTTGCCCTTATTATGACTGCGAGCTTCACCTTTAACTAAAACTTCTTTGGGGACAATATTGGTAGCTGAACCACCCTGAATGATACCTGTATTGCAAGTGGTTTCAAAATCAATCCTGCCCTGGGGCATAGCCATAATTGCCTCTGAGGCAAGACGGATAGCATTTAATCCTTTCTCAGGTTCCACACCCGCATGCGCTTCCTTGCCATAAAAGTTAATCTGAAATGAATTTTGGGAAGGAGCTCCAATAACTATTTCTCCAACCTGATGAGTATCTAAAGCATAACCAAAAGCGGCTTGCAGTTTGGAAATATCAAAATTCTTAGCACCCAAAAGCCCTATTTCTTCGGAAACAGTTATCAACACTTCAAGAGGTGGATGAGCAATGCCCTTATCCTTAATTTGTTTAATAGCCATAAGGATTTCAGCAATGCCGGATTTGTCATCGCCCCCTAAAACAGTTGTGCCGTCTGTGAAAATGCGTCCGTTTTCAATAGTTGGCTTAATTCCTTTGCCGGGAACAACGGTATCGCAATGAGCACAAAGCAGGATTGGTTTTTTATTGGTGACCCCGGGAAAATAGGCATAGAGATTACCGGCATTGCCGTCAATCTTTGCCCCGCAGTCATCTTCTTCTACAATTGCCCCCAGTTCTTTCAAATCTTTTTTCAGCCTATCCGCAATGGCTCTTTCGTTTTTGGATTCGCTATCTATGGCAATGAGTTCAAGAAAGTAGCTTACTACATCGTTTTGCATTAGGACATCCTTTTATGTTTTACTATCTAAATATATAATAACCGAAATTTCGGATAGGGGCAATTATTTCTCTTTGGAGGGTTGAGGGAGGATGCTGTTTTTCCCGAGGGTTGACGTCCTCGTCAACCTCGTAAACGACGAGGATGTCGTTTTCCCTAATTTTTTAGCCACCGAAAACACCGAAAGCACCGAAAGGGGTTGTCGTTTTTCCGAATATTTTAGCCACCGAAAGCACCGAAAACACCGAAAACACAGGAAGGTTGACGTCCTCGTCAACCACTTAAACGACGGGGATGTCGTTTTTCCTAATTTTTTAGCCACCGAAGCCACCGAAAACACCGAAAGGGGATGTCGTTTTTCCTCGTTATCCAATACCCAGGCGTTCCTGACGGTATTTATTATTCTGAATATTTTGCCACCACTGCTTATTTTCCAGATACCAGGCAACAGTTTTCCTGATTCCAGTAACGAATGTTTCGGCAGGGCTCCAATCCAGCTCTTTTTCTATTTTTGCGGCATCAATGGCATAGCGTAAATCGTGGCCTGGCCTATCTTGCACGAAAGAAATCAGTTCGGTATAGCTTTGCAGGGTATTTGAGGGCTCCATTTCATCCAGAATTTTACAGATAGTAGTAACAATATCAATGTTCTTCATTTCATTGTTACCGCCAATATTATAGGTCTCGCCAATTTTCCCTTTCCGAATAATGGTATTGATTGCTTCACAGTGGTCTGTAACAAAAAGCCAATCCCGCACATTCAATCCTTTTCCATAAACAGGTAAGGGTTTATGAGCCAGGCAATTCAAAATCATTAACGGGATCAGTTTTTCGGGAAACTGATAAGGTCCGTAGTTATTGGAGCAATTGGAAATAGTAATCGGCAAACCGAAAGTTCTTTGCCAGGCACGCACCAAATGGTCAGAACCGGCTTTAGAAGCAGAATAAGGAGATGAAGGATCGTAAGGTGTTTCTTCTGTAAACATTCCTTGCTCCCCCAAAGAACCAAAAACCTCATCTGTAGATACATTATGGAAGCGAAAGTGTTTTTTTGCCTCATCCTCCAAGGTGCGAAAGTATTCCAAAGCGGCATTCAACAAAGTTGCCGTGCCTACTAAATTGGTTTGCACAAATTCCATAGGACCGTCAATACTACGATCCACATGAGATTCGGCAGCAAAATGGACAATTGTATCGGGTTTAAACTGATGGAGGAGTTCTTTCATTTTTTCGGCATCACAGATATCTGCCTGGGCAAAGAAATAACGGGAATTGCCATATTTTGCTTCCAAATCCTGCAAGCTTTCCAAATTTCCTGCGTAGGTAAGTTTATCTATATTCAGTATCTTACCCGTAAAAGAAGGGTTGGCAAAAAGGGTATGCAAATAATTGGCTCCAATAAAACCGGCACCACCGGTAACAATAACTCTGTTCATTCTTCCCGCCTTAAGTTATTTAGCATTGCTATAAAATTAGTAAGTTCTTCCTGAGATTTATAGGTTAGGGTTATTTTGCCCTTGCCCTTATTTTCCTGCACTTTCACTTGCAGGCGTAACATTTTGCTCAGTTCTTTTTCCAATTCTTTATTGCGGAGGTTTGTTTTGCTCTTCAAGGGGTCTGTCTTTTTCCCTAAAGCGAAGGTTTTGGCTTTTTCTTCCGCTTGTCGCACAGTTAAATTATACTTAATGATGTATTCTGCAAAGCTATTTTGCAGGTTAGGAGAAACGGATAAAACCGTGCGTGCCTGTCCTGAATTCAATTCTCCGGAAACAAGCATCTGTTTTACTTCTTCAGGCAATTTCAACAAGCGCAGAGAGTTCGTTACGGTTGCTCTATCTTTACCTACAATTTCAGAAATCTGGCTATGCGTTAAGCTAAAATCCTCCACCAGGGTATTATAGGCAATTGCTTCTTCAATCGGATTCAAGTCCTCTCTTTGAATGTTTTCAATTAGGGCAAGCTGCAGCTGTTCTTTTTCAGAAACGCTGCGAATAACAACCGGCACTTTTTCCAGTCCTGCCTGTTTTGCTGCCTCCAAGCGTCTTTCACCTGCTACAAGTTCATATTCCGAAGAGCTGGTTTTGGTAACGATAATTGGCTGAATAATCCCGTTTTCTCTAATGGAATCGGTTAGTTCCGCCAGTTTTTCAGGATCAAAGGTTTTCCGGGGTTGATAGTGATTGGGTTTGATGCTGTTTACGGGCAGAGTGGTAATTCCCCATTGGGGATTTTGCTCCTTTTCAATATCTGGAATCAAAGCTGAAAGACCGCGTCCCAAATGTTCATTCATAGCTGATTTTCCTGTTTACTTCTTTGGATAACTTCGTTTGCCAGATTCAGGTAACTCATCGCACCGGGAGACCTGATATCATATAAAAATATGGGTTTACCAAAGCCGGGGGCTTCAGTTAATTTAATATTCCGGGGGATAATAGTGCGGAAGACCTTTTCCTTAAAATAGCGATGAACCTCTTTGGCAACCTGCAAAGAGAGGTTCACTCTTTTATCAAACATCGTTAACAGCACGCCGAGAATATTTAAACCCGGGTTTAAGTTCTTTTGAATAAGGCGAATAGTAGTCAGCAACTGGCTAACCCCTTCCAAGGCATAATATTCACACTGAATAGGAATTAGCACATCCATTGCTGCCGTCATAGCATTAACTGTCAGCAAACCCAGAGAGGGAGGACAATCAATAAGAATAAAATCAAAAGTGCTCAAAATTGGTTGCAGTGCCTCTTTTAGCTTATGTTCACGGGCAAATTCATGCACCAGTTCAATTTCCGCACCGGTTAAATTAATATTTCCCGGAATGCAAAAGAGGTTTTCCGTGGTGGTGGAGAGAATGGTTTTTTCTATAGGAGTTCTGCCTATCAGCGCATCGTAAATTTGCGTTTCTACTTTATCTTTATCAATTCCCACTCCGCTGGTAGCATTACCTTGAGGGTCAAAATCAATCAGCAGAGTCCTTTTTTCCAGAACTGCCAAGGCAGCGGCAAGATTAACGGCAGTAGTTGTTTTTCCCACACCACCTTTCTGGTTTACTACTGTTATTACTTTGGGCATATCTATCCTTTAAATTTTTAGCGTTAGTGCAGCAACAGGTCACGCTGTTTTATGCCAATTACTTTGCGTTGACCCAAGGCAGGATAATTTTTATCTAAAAGAACCTCATATTTCAGGGATTGCACATCATCCAATTTCTGAGCTTTGTAAAAAACAGCCATTCCGCTTGGTTTCAGCAATCTTCGCAAAGGAGAAAGATATCTTTCTTCCAAAGAAACGGCTCTGCAAACAATATAATCATAGCTGGGACGCCTTGCTATATAAGCATAATCTTCCAAACGGCCTGTTTCTACATTGGTAGCAGGAAGAGCTAAAGCATCCACAAATTCGTGCAGAACCTTGGCTTTCTTTTGCACTGAATCCAAAAGCGTTATAGTAAAATCAGGAACGGCAAGTTTAAGCGGAATTCCCGGTAAACCACCTCCCGAACCAAAATCCAAAACGGTTTTATCTGTAAAATCCAAACATTCCAGGGCAACTAAGCTGTCAAGAAAATGCTGCACCCAATATCTATCCGGAGGAAGGTTTCGGGATACCAGATTTACTTTCCGATTAGCTACGGATAGTAAATGCAGGTAATGTTCAAAACGCGCCATTAGAAACTCTATATTCTCAAAATTGAGAGCGCGCAGGTAATCCTCAAAAATCTGTTTTTCTTCACTCATTGTTGTTCCTCTTCCCATTTACGAATTAAGGTTTTCACCAGAAAAGAATTGTCCTCCGCCATACTTTTCAGGCAACGATGCGCTTCGGGAGTTCCCATTTGTTTCAAAGAACGGGCTACAATATAGCGATAGCGCTCAGCAGGATGAAAAGCATATTCAGTTAATAAATTAACGCTTTCCCCACTTTTTATACTTCCCAAAAGCGAAAGACAGGTAGTAATATATTTTCTGTTATGTAAATGTTTCCGCAAGGGCTCAATTAATGTGCTATCTCCAACTCCGGCAATTAGGGCTAAGGCATTTTTAGCTTTTAAACTATCTGCATCATCGGTATAATTGAATAGTAACTTTTTAAAGTTCTCGTTTTTTTGCACCATCACTTCCAAAGCACGATATTCCAGTCCCGATTTAGTATTCAATTTGTTCTGCAGAATATATTCGCTTGCTTCATCAGCTCTGGCAAGCATAATTTCCCGGGCTTTTTGAACTCTGTTAACGGCATTGCCAACTTCCCATTCAGCAGCAGCAGAAAAAATATCTTCTATAGGGTCATCAGGAGCAGGAGGAGGTAACATTGGCAATTCTTCCGGCTCTGGGGATTCTGAATTATTAGTTGAGGGGGACATCAATTCTCCGGAATCCAAATCTTTGCCAATGCCATAAGTGTCTTTTTTCCATA
Organism: Candidatus Cloacimonas sp.; assembly: GCA_035403355.1. Classification (NCBI taxonomy): domain Bacteria; kingdom Pseudomonadati; phylum Candidatus Cloacimonadota; class Cloacimonadia (SeqCode); order Cloacimonadales (SeqCode); family Cloacimonadaceae (SeqCode); genus Cloacimonas (SeqCode); species Cloacimonas sp. (SeqCode). Next base: position 16,529 of record DAONFA010000025.1, read on the forward strand.
TTTTTCCATCAGCAATCAAAGTATCCGGGTAGCTATCTTTGCCATCTTTATCCAAGAAAAGACCAATTCCACCGGTAGCTCTGCTATAAGCCCCATAACCATAATTTTGAGGATTATAGCGTTCATAACGATCATTTCCGCTTTTATCTATAAAAATACCTACCGAATTGGATAAACCCAATCCGTTACCCCCTTCAATGGAATAGGCATCATCCCCTTTGGCATCAATGAAAATTCCCGTAGCCCAATCGTGACCTGCACCCTGACCGGGTCCGTGTCTGCTGTAATAGGCATCTTCACCCTCCGCATCAAAAAGAAAACCTGCAGCAAGATGAATTCCCGAGCCCTGAGGATAGTAAATAGCATTATAAACATCATTTCCGCTTTCATCAATCAACATCCCTAAAGCATACCAGTAACCAACCCCCTGAGCATAAACACCTCCCAGATAACGGTCATTACCATTTCCATCAAAAAGAATGCCTATGCCCCCGGCAAAATCGGGACGCAAACCAAAACCCATACCCTGCCCTAAAGTTAAATAATCGTTGGGCATTAAAGGTGCGTGGAAATATTTGCCTCCCAAAGTATAATTATCGGCACCATTATAATCTAATAACGCTCCCGTAGAACGGATTGAGCCAAAACCCTGAGCCATACAGGTAGCGCTGTAAAGATCATTGCCTGCCAAATCTTGAAGGATGGATAGACCGCAAATAGCGGCACCTTGACTGAAAAAACCGCTTTCATAAATATCTTTACCGGCAAAATCACGATGTATTTGCATTCCTGCCATTGCTGCAAAAGAAAAATCACCCGTTCGGTAAACATCGTTTCCTGCCAAATCAAAGGAAATTCCTATCCCGGAAAGAGCAAAAAACATTCCTCCCACATCAGCATTCAGATAGCTGTCATCCCCGTTAACATCAATCAGCAGATAGGTATAATTGTTTTCGCCGGTAGCCAAAGTCATTGTATATTTATCATTTCCGCCTGGCTCAATCAGCAGGATTAGCGGTTTTTTTAGCATTTTATCGCTATAGCAATCATCATTTAGCGTTCCGATCAGCATTGTACCATATTTGCCGATTTTCACTATTGGCTTTTTATTGTTGTAGGATAATTTTCCTGCCTCGCTGCTGATTACATCTGATAAAGCTAAAAATTGCATTCCCGCTTGTTGCAAATATGGTTCGGAAAGAAACTCCATCAGTTGTTTTATTTCGGTGTCATCAATTTCTTCCAAAACGGGTAAATGATGTTTTGCAAAATAAGCAGAATAGCTATCTTTATCTTCATTCTCCATCAGAGCCGTGAAGAGATAGGCAACATATTTGTCCCATTGTTCATTGCCATAATTGGAATATGCTTTTGCTAAAACGGGTATAATCTGATTCAGAGCGGTCTCGTAAAAATTGCATATATCTTTGGGCTGTTTTACTTTATGCCGAAATTCCTGCAGGTAAAATTCTTTATAATGCAGATAATTGGAAAAAGCGCTATCCTCATCAATTGCCTTTTGATAAAGAAAATCCGCCAGGTAGGTAAATTTCTCATCATTATTCGCTTCATTTACTGCCTTTCTAATTTGTTGCATCAAATCCAAACCGGAATATGGCTTCTGCAAAGCATTTAACACTGCCTGGCTTTTTCCCCAGGTAGAAAGGTCCCAGTCCTTTTCAAAATTCAGATCTGCAGGGCTCAATTGTTGCTCCTGAAGCATCTTTTCCAGCTCCAGATAATCTTTGTCAGACAACAAGGAATAGTCATTCTGGGTCAGCATATCCGATTGGACATTGGTAGAAGCCGATAATAATGTATTTTCCACTGAAATAAAACCGCACCACAGAAACACCAGTAGATATGCCTTTAAAACCGTTTTCCTCATTTTTTCCTTCTCCGATTTCAATTTCTTTGAACTTTGTTTTATTGTCAATCTTTAGATTGCAATTTAGGTTTTTTTTACCTCCTTGATTTTTTGTTTTAACTCTAAACCGAGCTTCAGCTTTGACAGTATCGGACAAAGGATAAATTTCCTGTTGCTTCTGCATCTCGTTGCAACCACAAAAAGAATCGGTTTAAAGTCAAAACAAACAGCATACCCGCCGCAACTACCCTTTTTCCATCCCAAATTTGGTTGTTTATAAATTCCTTCTTGTTTGCGCTATACCACGGATGAGATTCCCGTATCTTTCCCATATCGCGATACGGGAACGATACGAGAGTCATATCGGAGTTTTATTGAGAAGATTTCGGGATCCCTTGATACAGTTTCTGCTTGACAGAATATTTATATATTGTTTTTTAGAAAAAAGTAGATTTCCATAGTCAGAAATAAAATGCGAATTCTTTATTATAAAGGGATGGGATATAGGCAAAATGAACATTCGTTATTTACTTGTCAGCTGGACTGATGTCAATTTGGAGCCAAGAGATATTCCCAAATTGCGTGGTTTCTTTGTAAACCAGTTTCCCGACGACCATATTTTTCATAATCATCTGCCTAACTCTGGCTATAATTATAACGCCCCTCAAATTCAATATAGGATAATTGATCAACATCCTGCCCTGCTGGCTATCAATGAAGGTATAAATATCATTAAAAAGGTCTTTCTGGAAGTGGATAAACTGGAAATTAACGGCAAAACACTCGTTTCCAACGAAAGAGAAATCGCCTTGAAAGAAGATGACTTCGGCTTAACAGAGGACTATTTCACTTACTTTTTTTCCTCTCCCTGGATGGCTTTAAACCAGGAAAACTATAAGGATTATAATAAAATGAATACTTTTCAGCGTAACCAAAAACTAAAAACCATCCTGAAAAATAACCTCAAAACCCTTTCCAAGGCATTTAACTATTGGATTCCAGAGGTGGAAAAACTAAATGTGGATGGCTGGTTTAAACCCCTGGAAGTAAATTTCCATAATCAACCAATGCAATGCTTTACCGGCGATTTTACAACCAATTTCCTTATCCCTGAATTCCTTGGCATCGGAAAACAAAGCGCTCGCGGCTTTGGTGTAGTAAGAAAAAGAAAGGAGGAAAAATGATTCCTTTATATCAAGCTATAGGGAAAATAGTATTAAAAACAGCGAATTTTAACTCGCTTCCCGAAAAAGAACAAAAACTATTTATTGTGAAACAGTATTGCAATGAACTGGAAAATTTTAAATATACGAAAGATGCTGAAAGTCATTATGGACATATGTTGGAACTTAATTTGGATACTCAAAATAAGGTATGCTATTTTTCCCAAGGTACTGAATTAATTCCTGAAAAAAAAGATGAACTCCTGGTCTTTGCTAATTATGCTCCGAATGATCCTTCTATCTATGCTGCCCACATATCGTTAAAACCACTGCTGCAATTTGAACTATATAATTATGTAGAAAACAACTTCAAAAAAATACCGTGGAAAGAAGAAACTCGGGGAAAGGAGTTCTTAAACTATTTAAAAGATATACAAGAGACATTTTTCAGAATGGAAAATAATATAATCTCACTTAAATATGATAAGCTTAAAGAAGACCAACAAAGGGATTTTCCTGATCCTGAGAATATACCTGAACTTAAAGATAATTTGAATGAAGCATCTAAATACAACAAAGTATTTCAAAAATACTTAAAAAAATATCTTTCTGCTACTATAAATGAATTTGTTACTGATAGACAAGCTTATGCTTTAAAGATTGATGGTAAATTCTTGCACCAAACTGATTATGCAGATTGCTATATTGATGTTTTATATTATTACCTTTTTGAAAGACATTATTTAGATAATACAAAACAGGGCTATTGTCATATCTGCGGAAATGAATCTACCCTACCCAAAGACACAGCTATTAAACAGAAATTTTTTGGGACTACTAACCCTCTTTATTTTGATAAAGTAGATAGGAACTTTACGCATAATGCTTTTTCAATGTGCCAAAAGTGTAATCAACAAGTATTAGTCGGAATTCAATATGCATCAATAAAGTTAAAAACAACTTTGCTTGGTTTGCAAACTATAGTCCTACCCGAAATTAAGTTTGAAATTGATAATGATGAGGAACTAATTGATCCTCAAAAACTTAATACGGCTACAAAGCTTCTGGAGCGAATACCCTTAGATCAAAAAAGGGATGATATTAATACTCTTAATACCCTTCTCAGAAGGTTAAAAGAATTTACTTTGCTTTTTTATAGCAAGCCAAGCCCAACTTCACAAGAATTTATCATTAACGGAATGATTAAAAACATCAATCTAAAAGAATTAATAACTAAAACTGAACACTTGAACAAAATGGTTCAAGATTATAAATTAGGTTCCTTATATGGTTATCAAGCTATTTTGTCTTTTGAAGGGCTTAGATATTTAATTCTACCTTCAAAAGAATCTCATCCCGGATTGAATCAATATGATTATACTGTATTGAATAAAAACATTATCAGTATTTTAGGGACATACATATATAAAAGGAAATTTCGCTATTATGATCTTATCTGTATGTTTGCCGATATTTATAACCGGAAAAACAATAATTTGAAAACCGAGAATAAGTATTTTTTAAATATTACCCCCTTTCTTATGACCCTATATTTAGATCACTTAATTAAATTTAATCAATTAGAAGGAGTATCAATTATGGAAAAGCGTAATTTAATTTCTAAGCTGCAGGATGAAAAAATCACTGCTTATTTTAACACTCATTCCCAAATTTATGAAAATAACTTCTATGCTCAAGGTCTTTTCATATTGGGAATGTATATTGCCGCAATAGAAACCGAACAGAGAAAAAAGGATATCAAAAGCACTTTAATTAATAGATTAAATTTGCGTGGTATTCCTGTTCAAAAAGTTAAGTCCTTAATGGCTATGGTTGATGAAATGGGTAAGGTTTGGAATAAATATTATGATTCTATAACTGAAAATTATTACCGAGAATGTATGCAAGGTATAGAGAACTCTTCTCTATCACCGGAAGAAATTGTCTTTCATATTTTAAGTGGCAGAGCTTATTCAAATTATTTAGGTGCCAAGTATAAATTAGAACATCCAGATAAAACTGAAAAAAATCAGGAGGAACAAAATGATCAACAATAACTCAGAAATCCTGTTTCTTTACGATGCACAGATGTGCAATCCTAATGGTGACATGGACAATGAAAACAAACCCCGTATGGATTATGATACTTTCATAAACCTTGTTTCCGATGTCCGCTTAAAACGCTATATTAGAGATTATTTTGAAGACAACAAAGGCGAGGAAATCTTCATATCCAACAAAGCCAAAGAAGCCAAAGAACGCAATAAACAAATTCAAGCAATCGGGAAAGGACATCTTGATTTAATAGATGTTCGTCTCTTTGGAGCCGTAACTGCGGAAGAGGATAAAGGTGGCCATTTTACAGGTCCCGTTCAATTTAACTGGGGTTATTCCCTACATCCTGTAGAAATGGTTGATAGTTCAACTATCACTTCCAGTTTTTCAGGTGGACAAGGTATAGGTAAAGATTATCGTTTATATTATTCCCTAATTGCCTTTTCCGGAAGTATAAATGCCAATACTGCAAAAGAAACAAATCTTTCCGAAACAGACCTGCAACTTTTAGATGAAGCAATGCTTAATTCTATACCACTTGCCAGAACCAGAACTAAAATTGGACAATACCCGCGTTTATATTTACGGATTGAATTGAAAGGCAAAGATAAATTTCTGAAGGATTTACGAAGTATGATTGAAGTAACTTCTAAAGACCTTAAGATTGCACAAAACCTTCGTCTGATCCGGAAACCTGAAGATTATGAATTAAACATTAAATCCTTAATTGAATATCTGGAGCAAAACAAAGATCTGATTTCAGGTATAACCTATTGGAAAGATGAGCAGATTTCAATTCCAGAGTTTGATAAAATATTTATCCAAGAAAACTGGAAAAAGCCACTTTCCCTTAAATGACAGGGGAAAGATATGAATATTCTTAAAAATTCAAATAGGATTTTAGAGCTGAAGCTGGCAGGTAAATTTGCGCATTTTCGTAAATTTTATACTAACGCTTCTTCTCTAACTTATTTAATTCCACCCCGAACTACTATATGCGGTTTACTGGCTTCTATTTTACAAATTGAAAGAGATGGTTATTATAATTTAATGAATTCAGGAAATATGGGTGTTGCTATTGCTTTAGTTCCTGGTATATATTATCATAAGGTATTCCAGACATTGAATTATGCTCAAGATAAAAGTAGAAAAATCCCCATAAATGATCTTTCCGCTCATAAACAATGTCGTTTGGAACTATTAAAAGCTCAGGGTTCCAAAGAATTGGAATGGATACTCTTTATTTGTTTTAATACAGAAGACAAGGACTTAACCGTATTGGAAAATAGGATTTTAAGAAAAAATTTCGGTTATGGTCTATCTTTAGGACAAAGACAGTTTATTGCCCATCTGGAATTAATTAGAACCTATAACCAAGGTGAATTTGAAACAATCTCTGAATCTGATTATCTGGATTCCGCAATAGAAAGAGAATTGATAGAAGAGATTACTTCCCAGGATTGTGATTTAATTATGGAAAGAATGCCTCTGGAACAGGAATTGATAAGTGAAAAAAGAAAAAGTTATCGCCAAACCAACCGCTTTGGCAATATAGTTTTAGAAGCAAACGGAAAAAGAATTTTCGGTAAGTTCAAAGATTTGGTTGAATTACATAATAACCAAAGAACCAGAATATCTTTTTTATGATTATTTCCCATCCTGCAAAAAATGGATATCAGGAAAAGCTTTTGGTAGATCATTTAGCTGAAGTAGCTTCTAATGCTAAAGAGATGATCCAAAAGCTTTCCCTGAATTTAAATACGACAACTAAAGATAAGATAGCTTCTGTTGCTGAAAAAATTGGTATAATGCATGATTTAGGGAAAGCATCTTCTTATTTCCAAAACTATATCCGGGGTGGAAAACAAAATAACTTAAGCCATCATAGTTTTATCTCGGCAGTTATAACATATTTTAATTTTAACTCCTGGAACGAATTTTCCTTTTTTGCTCCCCTTGCCTTTAAATGTGTGCAAAAACATCATAGTAACTTAAGTTCTTTTTATAGTGAAGGACTGGATAATGCAGCTCTTATCAATGAGACGCTTACAATCTATAAAAGTGTATTGGACAACATAAATAACGATGTTGGACTAACAAAACTCCTACAAAAGCACAATATCAGCTTGCCGGATTTGTCTTATAGTTCTTTTCAGCTTTTGAATGATAATTTGGATGATTTTTCTCTTACTTATTCTCCAGCCAATATTGATGATACAATAGAATCATTTCTTATTCAAAATCTATTATTCTCCGTCCTTATAGATGCCGATAAACATAATGCAGCAGGGAAAGAATATGTATATTTGGATAAGCTTAATCCTAAACTTTGCTATTCACCCGCAAAGTTAATTGCCGAAAAGAATAAGAAACAGGGAGCTTTAAATCCCTTAAGAAATCAATTTATTGCTAATATCCAAGAAAATCTTAGCATTGAACTCTCTCAGAAATTATATACTCTAACTGCTCCAACCGGAAGCGGAAAAACATTTGCTTGCATGGAATTTACTAATTGCATTCAAAACCTTGAGGATGCTTCCCGCAGAGTTATTTATTGCCTCCCCTATACTTCTATTATAGACCAAAATTATAAAGAATTTGAAAGTGTGTTACATTCTAACCTCTCTGAGCAAGCTACTTTAGATTACAGATTTATAGTAAAACATCATCATTTGGTAGATTATTCTACAGTTACAAAAGCTGAGCCAACATACAATTTGGATGAATTGCAAAAAGATACCTTGTCTATTGAATCCTGGGAATCTGCTTGCGTTATTTCTACATTTGTGCAATTGTTTCATTCCTTAATTGGCAATAGAAACGGGATGCTCCGTAAGCTGCATAATATTATTAATTCTATAATTCTTCTGGATGAAGTCCAAAACTTGCCTGCAGATTATTATCCCTTACTAAGAGTTCTATTTAAGGTGCTTGCGGAAAGATTTGATACTTTTATATTGTCTTGTTCTGCCACTCAACCCTATTTATTTCCTCAGGATACATATATAGAATTATGTCAGAAAGAACTTTTCTCAGTTCCCGATTTTAATCGTGTAAAACTTAATATTAATCTAAAGGAACAAACTTTAGATGAGTTTTGCCAGAATTACCTGGTGCTTGGAGATTCCAAGAGTATTTTAATTGTTATGAATACCAAACGCTCAGCTCTTGCTATTTATGATTTTCTTTTATCTAATTATAGTTCATCTTATCAAGTTTTCTGTTTAACAACCCTGCATATTCCTTTGCACCGTCAGGAAATTATAGAAAAAATTGGTAGTATCATTAAGGAAGAAAAGACAAAAGTAGCTTTGGTCTCTACTCAATTGATTGAAGCAGGTGTGGACATAAGTTTTCAAAAGGTATATCGTGATTTTGGCCCTTTAGATAGTATTATCCAGGTTGCAGGTAGATGTAATAGACACAATGAATTAGGTGAACTTGGCGGAGAAATGTTTTTGGTCAATTTACAAAAAGATGGTAAGTTTCTTAGCCGCTATGTATATGATAAATATCTATTATCTAAAACAAAAGAGTGTCTTGAAGGTTACACCTCCTTAGAAAGTTATCAGTTTCCTGGTATTGTAGATAACTATTATCAAAAGCTTGATGTTGGTGCAAAAGGAGAAGCTATATTAAAAGCTATCTCCGTTCTAAATTACGATCAAAACATTAAAAATCAAATACCCATTGCTGATTTTAAAATCATTACCGATAATTATGCTACTGAGACGATCTATATTCTTTGTGATGATACATCTACTAAAGCAATTTCATCTATAATAAGTAAATTAGAATACATTAAGCAGAATGAGCTTACAAAGGAGGAATTACAAAAAACAAAAACAGCTCTGGAAAAAGAATATCATTCTTTGAACTCATATCAAATAAATCTTTCCCTCAATGAACTTAACGCTATCTATGATGAATATAAGGTGAAGAAACTTAATGACCATATCTATTACATTGAGAACGAATTTGTTAATGAATTTTACGAATTCACAACTGGCTTTAAACTATATTCTACAGCTAAATCAAGCTGTCTTGCTTTCTGATGGAAGTCCATTTAAATACCTACGGTAGTTACTTACGCAAAAAAGATGATATGTTTGAATTGAGCATTGAGGACAGGAAAACCAAGCTCTCTCCGGAAAAGATATCTTCCATTGTAATTTCCAATGCTGCCATTATAACTACGGATGCTATTCAATTAGCGATGGATTATAATATAGATATTGTTTTTTTGGATAAATATGGAAATCCTTATGGCAGAATTTGGTTTCCCAAGATTGGCAGCACTGTTTTAATTCGGAGAAGGCAGCTGGAAATGTTATCTGATAATGTAGGTTTACAATTCATCAAAAACTGGGTTGCCATTAAAATAATGAATCAGTATCGTTTTGTGCAGCGCTTGCTTTCCAAGCGGGATTGTGATAAAAGCTGCTTTCAAACCCGGATGCAAAATATGCAGGAGGCAGCTATTAGTATAATGCAGGCAGAAGGTAATTTGGAAGAACTTTCCGGTTCTTTTATGGGTTGGGAAGGAGGTGCTTCCAAAAATTACTTTTCTCTTCTGGCAGAGCTTATTCCGGATGCTTATGAATTTGCAGGCAGAAGTTCGCGTCCTGCTAAAGATGCTTTCAATGCTATGCTTAATTATGGCTATGGTATGCTTTATTCCAAAGTGGAGAGAGCTTTAATTATTGCCGGTCTTGATCCCTATTTGGGTATTTTACATAGTGATAATTACAATAAGAAGTCCTTTGTCTTTGATTTTATAGAGCCCTATCGTATTTTGGTGGATGAGCCGGTATTCTATATTTTTTCCCGGCATAAATTTTCTCCGGAATTCATAGAGCCGGTTCATCAAGGTGTGTTACTTAGCACTGCAGGAAAAAAGTTCCTGGCTCCTTTGCTGCTGGAACATTTTGATGAAATTATCCGGTATCATAATAAAAACCGTAAACGCATTGATATGCTTCAAACCGATGCTCACGCCTTTGCCAATTTCTTAATTGATAAAAGAGAAAACTATCTTGAGACCTCTATAAACAGGAAATTGCAGAATTTCCTGAATAGCAATTTTGAGGACAATGGAGACGAAAAATGTTAACCTGGGTGATGTATGATATCGTTAAAGACAAAATTCGGAATAAAGTTTCCAAATGCTGTGAACAAGCCGGTATTTATAGAGTTCAATACTCTGTTTTCTTGGGGGAAATGAGCCGCACCAAATGCAAAGAATTAACCTGCAAGATAGAGGATTTAATCAATCCTGAAATTGACCGGGTTTATATTTTCCCGATGTGCAATGAGGATTTTAAAAGCTGTCATTTGCTTGGCCAGGCATTTGATCCTGAACTTATTACGAATGAAATTAAGGCATTTTTTCTGTGATAGATTTTCAGTTTATTACCCCTTCCGAAGTGATGGAATATCTCTTCTGCCCGAGATTTGTTTATTTTATGAATGTATTGAAGATTGAGCAACATGAACACAGAAGAACTCTCGTAAATAAAGGAAGAGATATCCATAAACTGAAAATGGTTCAAAATAAGGACTATTTGCGTAAAAAAGCCGGTGCTGTTGATAAACTTACCGATGTCTATCTTTCTTCCGATAAACTGAAACTGGTAGGAAAAATTGATGAAGTTCTTTTTCTTGAAGATGGTAGCGCTGCTCCTCTTGATTATAAATATGCGTTTTGGGAAAATAAGATCTATAAGACCCTTAAATATCAGCAAGTTCTATATGCGCTTCTTATAATGGAAAATTTTCAAGTTCCTGTTAATAAGGCATATATTATCTATACCAGGTCTCAAAATCATTTGGAAGAATTAGCTGTTACCCCAAAAATGCTGGATAAAGCTAAACTTACTCTTGACGAGATTTTCAAGATAATAAATATGGAAATATATCCTAAACCCGCAAAGGCAAAAAGAAAATGCTCGGACTGCACTTATCGGAATTTGTGTGCTACTTGATATAATGAGTGTTAAAAAATCTTTCTTTGCCTTTAGAGAAAAGGACTATAATATATAGTGTGTAGCTGCAAATTCTGTAGAAGAATAAAGTAAAAAATGAAATGCTACTTTTGCATTGAAAAAAACTATTATAAGCAGTTCAATGTGTATTTTTGCTGGATGCTGCTTCTTGAACCCCGAGAAGGATTTATTGCTTTTTCAGCATTTTTTTGCTCTTTTACTGGTGTATAAAGTGTTTGTGCCTGCCCGAAAGAACTTTTTGGCTCTTTCAGGAACTGGTTTTAGTGTCGTAAGAATGAATTTTGAGATTCTGAAAAACCAGTGTAATGCTTTTATTTGTGTGGCACTTATAGCAAAAGATGGATTTTTATCCTACTATCCATTAAAACAAGGATTGAAACAATCCGGAATGAAGTCGTCAATGAGTCCTGATATGAATTTTTATCCTACTATCCATTAAAACAAGGATTGAAACAGTTTAAAGTTTGTTTTTTATTCGCATCAATTTCAAATTTTTATCCTACTATCCATTAAAACAAGGATTGAAACAGCTAAATGAAGAAATTACCAAAAAAGTCGTCAATGCTATTTTTATCCTACTATCCATTAAAACAAGGATTGAAACAGCCGTTTTAAGCACTTTTATGCTGAACCAGTATAATTTTTATCCTACTATCCATTAAAACAAGGATTGAAACAATGCCTGTTTTATCTTCAACTGCTCCTATGCATATTATTTTTATCCTACTATCCATTAAAACAAGGATTGAAACATATTGAAATCAATATCTTCTGGTAATCGTTGCGAATATTTTTATCCTACTATCCATTAAAACAAGGATTGAAACATTGTCGTAGGGATTCAATGTAAATGCTTCGCTTATCCTATTTTTATCCTACTATCCATTAAAACAAGGATTGAAACTCCAGAAGTTTGAATGCGATAGAAATGATTTCCTACAATTTTTATCCTACTATCCATTAAAACAAGGATTGAAACACTCATCTTCGCCAATAGCATTGCTGTTCCATCTGATTTTTATCCTACTATCCATTAAAACAAGGATTGAAACAGGAACAATTCCTTCTCCGATTTCTCTAAAAGCAGATTTTTATCCTACTATCCATTAAAACAAGGATTGAAACCTTTTCGGGAAGCAGATTCCCGATTTGCACTCGAAGTATTTTTATCCTACTATCCATTAAAACAAGGATTGAAACAGATACTGGATGGAATGAGACTTACCGTGACCTGTCTATTTTTATCCTACTATCCATTAAAACAAGGATTGAAACTCCAAGATTTCCTTGATAGCCATTTGTTTTTACCTGTATTTTTATCCTACTATCCATTAAAACAAGGATTGAAACAAATTGACTGTATCTATGTGGCTTGACAACAACGGATTTTTATCCTACTATCCATTAAAACAAGGATTGAAACAATCTTACGACGGAAAAACCGCAAAAACACTTACCAAATTTTTATCCTACTATCCATTAAAACAAGGATTGAAACCTTCTATTTCTGGTTCAATAAACTTCCCCTTCAATCATTTTTATCCTACTATCCATTAAAACAAGGATTGAAACGCTACTCCATTACTTACAACTGCGTCATAATAAGCCATTTTTATCCTACTATCCATTAAAACAAGGATTGAAACATTGATGAATTGATACTGCTTCGTAATGAAACCAATCCATTTTTATCCTACTATCCATTAAAACAAGGATTGAAACGGAAAAACTATCCTGTTAAAATTGACTGTATCTATGTATTTTTATCCTACTATCCATTAAAACAAGGATTGAAACTGCATAAATTCAGCCTCCTTATAATTGCCATAAAACTATTTTTATCCTACTATCCATTAAAACAAGGATTGAAACCTTGGAAAACAAGCTAGCATATTACGAAAGCTTTGTATTTTTATCCTACTATCCATTAAAACAAGGATTGAAACATAGCAACTAAGGCTCTGAATGTTTTGCCCTGAATCTATTTTTATCCTACTATCCATTAAAACAAGGATTGAAACAGCTAAATGAAGAAATTACCAAAAAAGTCGTCAATGCTATTTTTATCCTACTATCCATTAAAACAAGGATTGAAACGTATCTCACTCGCTGATCCGCTTCTGGGAATGACTCGATTTTTATCCTACTATCCATTAAAACAAGGATTGAAACCTGGTCAAGCAATTGACCACAAACCTGAGCTCGTCATTTTTATCCTACTATCCATTAAAACAAGGATTGAAACTATCTGTTTTCTGAGCCTTGCATTCATAAGACTCAATTTTTATCCTACTATCCATTAAAACAAGGATTGAAACATTTAATCTGAAAAAAAGCTAAATACATAGATAAAAATTTTTATCCTACTATCCATTAAAACAAGGATTGAAACTTCTTCATTCAGCTCAGGCTGTTTATTGCTTTTTTATTTTTATCCTACTATCCATTAAAACAAGGATTGAAACAACATTGAGTAAAAGCTGCCGTTAATAGCAACTAAGGATTTTTATCCTACTATCCATTAAAACAAGGATTGAAACAGGACAGTAATAGGATTAGGATTATTGGAGAGGATAAATTTTTATCCTACTATCCATTAAAACAAGGATTGAAACAGGACAGTAATAGGATTAGGATTATTGGAGAGGATAATTTTTATCCTACTATCCATTAAAACAAGGATTGAAACGCAGGCTCATCGGGATAAAACTTCTCATTCCAAATTCATTTTTATCCTACTATCCATTAAAACAAGGATTGAAACCAATGAGTAACACAAAAAAGAAAATTGCTGCTGGTCATTTTTATCCTACTATCCATTAAAACAAGGATTGAAACTCAAAAAATAGAGGACAAATGGTTTTAATTTGTCCTCATTTTTATCCTACTATCCATTAAAACAAGGATTGAAACTCGGCTCTGGCACCACAATGGTAGCGTGTCACCAGCATTTTTATCCTACTATCCATTAAAACAAGGATTGAAACCATCTATCTCCGGCATATCAAGCCCAAGTTCATCAAATTTTTATCCTACTATCCATTAAAACAAGGATTGAAACACATTATTCCTGCTATCCCAATAATTGTCTCCGAGATTTTTATCCTACTATCCATTAAAACAAGGATTGAAACGTGCTTCTGCCTTGCTTTGCTCTATTATATTCATTAAATTTTTATCCTACTATCCATTAAAACAAGGATTGAAACTGATGTATCAAGTAGCAAAAGCAGTAAAAGAGCAGTATTTTTATCCTACTATCCATTAAAACAAGGATTGAAACCCGGGTATCTTTTCTGCATTTCTTCTTTTGTATATTCATTTTTATCCTACTATCCATTAAAACAAGGATTGAAACTATGCTTATCTCGGGAAAAAGCATAATATGCCTGTATGATTTTTATCCTACTATCCATTAAAACAAGGATTGAAACTGTCTCATTGAACATCACTCCAGCTCGCCTTAATCGAATTTTTATCCTACTATCCATTAAAACAAGGATTGAAACATTCAAAATCTATAGCAAAGACCCCCTGCGCAACTAAATTTTTATCCTACTATCCATTAAAACAAGGATTGAAACAAACTATCTTAGCCATATTATGCGTCCCATGGCATGATTTTTATCCTACTATCCATTAAAACAAGGATTGAAACCAGGGATAGATCATCGGGGAAAAGGTCTTACAGTGATTTTTATCCTACTATCCATTAAAACAAGGATTGAAACAATGCGGAGATCAATATAGCGATTACGGTCTGTAGTCATTTTTATCCTACTATCCATTAAAACAAGGATTGAAACTACAGTAATATTAGTGCCCAAGAAACAGGCTGAAAGATTTTTATCCTACTATCCATTAAAACAAGGATTGAAACATGTTTTGATTATCTGTATCCGGTTTAATTTCCGGATTTTTATCCTACTATCCATTAAAACAAGGATTGAAACTCCCGGTGTAGTAGAAGTAATAGTAAGGAAAAACAATTTTTATCCTACTATCCATTAAAACAAGGATTGAAACCATCAATATACACAAAATAAAGGTCAAGCATAATGCTATTTTTATCCTACTATCCATTAAAACAAGGATTGAAACACAAATAATTAATGCTGATTATATTGTCTATATGAAAATTTTTATCCTACTATCCATTAAAACAAGGATTGAAACAGAAATATAATAAACCTAAACAAAATCAAAGAAAATGATTTTTATCCTACTATCCATTAAAACAAGGATTGAAACTTTTCATCAGAAGAAAAAGATAATGTAATGAAAAAAAATTTTTATCCTACTATCCATTAAAACAAGGATTGAAACGAGAAAGAAACTGATGCCTACATTATTCCGATTTACCAAATTTTTATCCTACTATCCATTAAAACAAGGATTGAAACCAAGAACGGTCTATCAATAATGTAATAGTTTACACCATTTTTATCCTACTATCCATTAAAACAAGGATTGAAACATCAAAGAGAATATTCGCAATGGCAAGACTTTGATATTTTTATCCTACTATCCATTAAAACAAGGATTGAAACATTGAAAGTTCCAAGACCCAGATCACGATAAATCAAATTTTTATCCTACTATCCATTAAAACAAGGATTGAAACAGGGCGTGGCAACAGATGCAAGCAATAATCCTATCAATTTTTATCCTACTATCCATTAAAACAAGGATTGAAACTCAATCTTTTGCTACTCTCTGCACAGAAGGATTCCCATTTTTATCCTACTATCCATTAAAACAAGGATTGAAACTATGCGACACGAAGTTGACGGCAAAACTCAAATCAATTTTTATCCTACTATCCATTAAAACAAGGATTGAAACATGTTCATTATAACCTCTTGTGCATAAAATAATCAATATTTTTATCCTACTATCCATTAAAACAAGGATTGAAACCAAGCGTGGCAGAAGATGCTATGAAGCAGATTACTATTTTTATCCTACTATCCATTAAAACAAGGATTGAAACATATCAACTCCGATTTCATCCATTGGATTATTTTCATTTTTATCCTACTATCCATTAAAACAAGGATTGAAACGCCCCAAAAGCGGGTCTGCAAGAGAAATGCCAAGAATTTTTATCCTACTATCCATTAAAACAAGGATTGAAACCAAATCTTGAATATACATCCCCAGTGAACCAACTGCATTTTTATCCTACTATCCATTAAAACAAGGATTGAAACATGAAACATTGCCTGAAGCAATATCTCATAATCCAGATTTTTATCCTACTATCCATTAAAACAAGGATTGAAACAATACAGGTGAATTATATTTGAACTCAATCATCTTGATTTTTATCCTACTATCCATTAAAACAAGGATTGAAACGTGATTGATATCAATCCCGCTTCGAGTGCGTTTCACTATTTTTATCCTACTATCCATTAAAACAAGGATTGAAACTCCGGGAATCCTTCTGTGCAGAGAGTAGCAAAAGATATTTTTATCCTACTATCCATTAAAACAAGGATTGAAACTTCAAGGCGTTACTGACGGCACTTTCACATTATCGGGATTTTTATCCTACTATCCATTAAAACAAGGATTGAAACCACCTATAGTAGGTCTGATTTCCAGAGTAGCACCCGATTTTTATCCTACTATCCATTAAAACAAGGATTGAAACCGTCCACTTTTTGAGGTATAATTCCTTCTCCGATTTCATTTTTATCCTACTATCCATTAAAACAAGGATTGAAACAGAGTTTCATCGGTTTCAACATCAGCCAAGATGTCATTTTTATCCTACTATCCATTAAAACAAGGATTGAAACTATATATCCTTGAAGGTTGCCGGGTATCTTTTTTGCATTTTTATCCTACTATCCATTAAAACAAGGATTGAAACCCTACAATGACAATGACTACAAATTCAAGCAATAAAATTTTTATCCTACTATCCATTAAAACAAGGATTGAAACCTTTCTAATTTCTTAATTTCAAAATCAATAGCTAAAAATTTTTATCCTACTATCCATTAAAACAAGGATTGAAACATCTGTCTGCTTCGCCAAAACTACCGGCATAAAGTAATTTTTATCCTACTATCCATTAAAACAAGGATTGAAACTCAAACAAATCAGTAATGGCAGATATGATATTATCAATTTTTATCCTACTATCCATTAAAACAAGGATTGAAACCAAAAGAATTTTCGCTAAATTGGCAGAATTATGCTTTATTTTTATCCTACTATCCATTAAAACAAGGATTGAAACGGACAAGTAATAGCGCAGAGAAGTGGCTCATCTGGTATTTTTATCCTACTATCCATTAAAACAAGGATTGAAACAGGATTAGGATTATTTCATCAATTGGGATTAGGAAAATTTTTATCCTACTATCCATTAAAACAAGGATTGAAACTGGAGATTAACGACTCACACTATGCCACGATCATCAATTTTTATCCTACTATCCATTAAAACAAGGATTGAAACCAGCAGATGATATGAATGCTTTGATTGATGCAGTAGATTTTTATCCTACTATCCATTAAAACAAGGATTGAAACTCAGAAGCGAACCTGTATTAGTATCTGTTCCTATTATTTTTATCCTACTATCCATTAAAACAAGGATTGAAACTCCTCTAATGCAGATAAAATATATTTTTGTGCTTCAATTTTTATCCTACTATCCATTAAAACAAGGATTGAAACTCTATATCAGTAATCTGAGCTGTTTTGTTCCCTTGATTTTTATCCTACTATCCATTAAAACAAGGATTGAAACAATTAGCTGACCAGCTACCGGGGCTTCCCTCTTGCCATATTTTTATCCTACTATCCATTAAAACAAGGATTGAAACTTACAGAAAAAAGGAAAGAAAGGAAAGCGATGAGGAATTTTTATCCTACTATCCATTAAAACAAGGATTGAAACCAAAAGAGAAACAAGATGAGAATACTAAAAATTGTAATTTTTATCCTACTATCCATTAAAACAAGGATTGAAACTCGCTACTTCTACCTTCCCCCCTCGCACAATCGTATATATTTTTATCCTACTATCCATTAAAACAAGGATTGAAACTTAATATGCCCGTAAGGATGTTCTATTCCCCGATAACATTTTTATCCTACTATCCATTAAAACAAGGATTGAAACTTTTTCATAATCGCCTCCGCTCTATCCATTGTTCCAATTTTTATCCTACTATCCATTAAAACAAGGATTGAAACTTAATATGCCCGTAAGGATGTTCTATTCCCCGATAAATTTTTATCCTACTATCCATTAAAACAAGGATTGAAACGTTTTTCTTGTAAAACTTCATAACAAGTAGAATATCAATTTTTATCCTACTATCCATTAAAACAAGGATTGAAACTCATTTTCTATTATTCCTACAGCAAATTCAATGCATTTTTATCCTACTATCCATTAAAACAAGGATTGAAACGGATAATATCTATTTCATCTATACCAGCATCTGTAAAATTTTTATCCTACTATCCATTAAAACAAGGATTGAAACCTTGCTCCAAATCGGCAATAAGATGAATGCAGGAAGATTTTTATCCTACTATCCATTAAAACAAGGATTGAAACATAATCATTATTTCCATCGTGCTGATACCTACCATAATTTTTATCCTACTATCCATTAAAACAAGGATTGAAACTGATCAATCACGCCTTGCATTGAAAGTTTCAATTGGATTTTTATCCTACTATCCATTAAAACAAGGATTGAAACAATGTCAGGTGCGGATGGGATAGGGTAATAGTATTTGATTTTTATCCTACTATCCATTAAAACAAGGATTGAAACTTTTGCATTCATCAAGTATTTCACAGAACGGGAAAAAAATTTTTATCCTACTATCCATTAAAACAAGGATTGAAACGGATTGGTGGATAGAAGATACTTACTTGATTATCCCTATTTTTATCCTACTATCCATTAAAACAAGGATTGAAACTCACTTTCAGCCTGTTTCTTGGGCACTAATATTACCATTTTTATCCTACTATCCATTAAAACAAGGATTGAAACAAAAATATACCTTACAGGAAGAAAGCTAAATGGAAAAATTTTTATCCTACTATCCATTAAAACAAGGATTGAAACCGAATTTAGAGATGCTGATTACAAAGGTAAAGTGATTTTTATCCTACTATCCATTAAAACAAGGATTGAAACCAGACCAAAACGCAGAAATCGGGATACTATCATCAATATTTTTATCCTACTATCCATTAAAACAAGGATTGAAACACCTTTTGATAGCGAACTGTAAACTTACCAGTTCTATTTTTATCCTACTATCCATTAAAACAAGGATTGAAACATAGTATTCCTGGTGCTCCGATAGTTTATTCCTGCCATATTTTTATCCTACTATCCATTAAAACAAGGATTGAAACTAATCCTCTACTACCGTAAGTTCGGGAGCTTTATCATTTTTATCCTACTATCCATTAAAACAAGGATTGAAACCTAACAACATATAGTATGCAACCTGAAGCTGATACTATTTTTATCCTACTATCCATTAAAACAAGGATTGAAACGGAGTGAGAGGACGGCTCTCCGATACTCCTCGGTTAATTTTTATCCTACTATCCATTAAAACAAGGATTGAAACTGTAGAAAAACTCCTCTTTAACCTCATCCATTGCTTGATTTTTATCCTACTATCCATTAAAACAAGGATTGAAACTGTAGAAAAAACTCCTCTTTAACCTCATCCATTGCTATTTTTATCCTACTATCCATTAAAACAAGGATTGAAACCTGATTGCACACCTTCCGTTCCTACTCTTACAACTATATTTTTATCCTACTATCCATTAAAACAAGGATTGAAACTTTCATACTACCTGAAAAAGATATAAAGAAAATCAATTTTTATCCTACTATCCATTAAAACAAGGATTGAAACAAGAGCTAACGCGGTTTTCCCTACAGAAGGTCTTGCATTTTTATCCTACTATCCATTAAAACAAGGATTGAAACCCATTCTCCCTGTATCAGTAAGGGTGACTTGCTCCGATTTTTATCCTACTATCCATTAAAACAAGGATTGAAACTAATTATATACTTCTCTTTGTATTGAAAAATCGTCGTATTTTTATCCTACTATCCATTAAAACAAGGATTGAAACATGACTGAGTATGGGGAAGTGTGCCATACTATGCTAAGTATTTTTATCCTACTATCCATTAAAACAAGGATTGAAACGATTGATAATTGCGGATTCTTCGCTCTGTGCTACGGATTTTTATCCTACTATCCATTAAAACAAGGATTGAAACGAAGTATTCATGAACTTGCTGATAAGCTCTTGTAAAATTTTTATCCTACTATCCATTAAAACAAGGATTGAAACATCAGTCAAAATTGCAACCCCAGATTGCTCTTATGATTTTTATCCTACTATCCATTAAAACAAGGATTGAAACCTTCATAGCTCCCTCAAAATTAGAGGGCTTAATGTTATTTTTATCCTACTATCCATTAAAACAAGGATTGAAACCCCATTGTTCAGTATCATCATCTCCATCAATGGTATCATTTTTATCCTACTATCCATTAAAACAAGGATTGAAACCTTGCGAGGAATGATTTAAAACTTAACCAGATCATATTTTTATCCTACTATCCATTAAAACAAGGATTGAAACTAAACGATTACGGGAAAATTAAAGTTGGAGATATAAATTTTTATCCTACTATCCATTAAAACAAGGATTGAAACATTCCTTCTGTGATAGGGTTCATCATAAAATGACGCATTTTTATCCTACTATCCATTAAAACAAGGATTGAAACAATGAAGCAATGAACCTTATAGCGGATAGCCAAAAAATTTTTATCCTACTATCCATTAAAACAAGGATTGAAACAAGAGGCAGGGATAGAAGACCTTATAAAATATAGGAGTATTTTTATCCTACTATCCATTAAAACAAGGATTGAAACCTAATCACCATTACGCCTAAAGGATTAAGGTTTTCCATTTTTATCCTACTATCCATTAAAACAAGGATTGAAACCAAATAAAAGTCCCGCGTGAACCACCAAACAGTTTTATTTTTATCCTACTATCCATTAAAACAAGGATTGAAACTGAGACAATGGCTTATTTTCTCCACTGTTCCCTGGAATTTTTATCCTACTATCCATTAAAACAAGGATTGAAACAAACAAGGATTGAAACCAATATATCTTCACAATAATATTTTTATCCTACTATCCATTAAAACAAGGATTGAAACACCGATAAAAGCATTCATGTTCCGGAGGGGAACCTTAATATTTTTATCCTACTATCCATTAAAACAAGGATTGAAACGTAATCCAAAAGGTTTCCCTGGGTTGTATCAGATTATTATTTTTATCCTACTATCCATTAAAACAAGGATTGAAACTCCAAGCAGCAACTGGAACCTTAGGGACGAATAAAATATTTTTATCCTACTATCCATTAAAACAAGGATTGAAACTTTCTTTGTGCTGCTGTTTCTTGGGCAGAAATAATATTTTTATCCTACTATCCATTAAAACAAGGATTGAAACGTCAATGATATTAGGGATTTAACCCCGAAATTACAAGGATTTTTATCCTACTATCCATTAAAACAAGGATTGAAACTCAGGTCTTTTATATCGGGAAATGTAGAAGTAACAAATTTTTATCCTACTATCCATTAAAACAAGGATTGAAACTATTCGGTAACACTTTTCTCACACTCTCTATCAGCATTTTTATCCTACTATCCATTAAAACAAGGATTGAAACTAGAGTTTTTTTTCACCGACTCCCAGTCGCAAAAGTCATTTTTATCCTACTATCCATTAAAACAAGGATTGAAACCACTAAAGTTCTTGATTTCAATTTCTACCGGACTTTTATTTTTATCCTACTATCCATTAAAACAAGGATTGAAACTGGATAATATTGCCGAGATACGTAGTCCGAGGGGCTATTTTTATCCTACTATCCATTAAAACAAGGATTGAAACCATTTCAATCCGGAAAAAATATGGAGGTGGCTCGTATTTTTATCCTACTATCCATTAAAACAAGGATTGAAACAAAGACAAGTAAACACTAGTTTTTTTTGTGTTTTTCTATTTTTATCCTACTATCCATTAAAACAAGGATTGAAACCATTTCAATCCGGAA
>DAONFA010000026.1 GCA_035403355.1 Candidatus Cloacimonas sp.
ATTTTGAAGTTTGGAGACCATTTGTAGTGTGGATGTAAGTGTTTGCAATTTGTGGTATGTGGTTTCAGAGATGCCAGTGGCAAAATTGAAAGTCAAAACAAGCTGTTTGTTTTGACTCTAAACCGATCCTGTTGTGGATGGCAACTATATGCAGAGGTAACAGGAAATTTAGGTCGTTGCCTTCATCTGTCAAAGCTGGGGAGTTTTGACTCTAAACCGATTCTTCTGTGGTTTGTAACGAGATGCAGAGGTAACAGGAAATTTATCTTTTTGTTCGATACTGTCAAAGCTGAAGCTCGGTTTAGAGTTAAAACAAAAATTCGCTGCGAAGTTTCTATTTCCGCACAATTCCAATCCAAACCTGCAAATGAGGAAAAAAACTTTCTTTCACGATTGTGAAAATTGTGGGATTGGTGTAGTGCGGTTGCCAGTGTGCAGGGTTCTTGTTTTAACTCACAATTTTGAAATGAGGAGACCATTTGTAGTGTGGATGTAAGTGTTTGCAATTTGTGGTATGTGGTTTCAGAGATAGCAGTGGCAAAATTGTAAGTCAAAACAAGCTGAGGTGTTAAAACAAAAATTTGTCGCGAAGTTTCTATTTCTGCACAATTCCAACCCATTCCTGCAAATGTGAAAAAAAACTTTCTTTCACGATTGTAGAATTTGAGGGGTTGGTGTAGCTCGGTTGCCTGTGTGCGGAGTTCTTGTTTTAACTCACAATTTTAATGTTTGGAGACCATTTGTAGTATGGATGTAAGTGTTTGCAATTTGTGGTATGTGGTTTCTGTGATGGCAGTGGCAAAATTGTAAGTCAAAACAAGCTGTTTGTTTTGCCTCTAAACCGATCCTTCTGTGGTTTGCAACTATATGCAGAGGTAACAGGATATCTATTTTTTTGTTCGATACTGTCAAAGCGGGGGAGTTTTGACTCTAAACCGATCCTTATGTGGTTGCAACTATATGCAGAGGTAACAGGAAATCTATCTTTTGTCCGATACTGTCAAAGCTGGGGAGTTTTGACTCTAAACCGATCCTGTTGTGGTTTGCAACGATATGCAGAGGCAACAGGAAATTTTGTTCGTTGCCTTCAGCTGTCAAAGCTGAAGCTCGGTTTAGAGTTAAAACAAAAATTTGTCGCGAAGTTTCTATCTCTGAACAATTCCAATCCATCCCTGCTGGTTTGAAAAAATACCTTCTTTCACGATTGTGAAAATTGTGGGATTGGTTTAGCGCGGTTGCCAGTGTGCGGAGTTCTTGTTTTAACTCACAATTTTGAGGTTTGGAGACCATTTGTAGTGGGGATGTAAGTGTTTGCAATTTGTGGTATGTGGTTTCAGAGATGGCAGGTGAAAATTGTAAGTCAAAACAAGCTGTTTGTTTTGACTCTAAACCGATTCTTCTGTGGTTTGCAACGATATGCAGAGGTAACAGGAAATTTTGTTCGTTGCCTTCAGCTGTCAAAGCTGAAGCTCGGTTTAGAGTTAAAACAAAAATTTGTCGCGAAGTTTCTATCTCTGAACAATTCCAACCCATCCCTGCTGATGTGAAAAAATACTTTCTTTAACGATTGTAGAATTTGAGGAGTTGGTGTAGTGCGGTTGCAAGTGTGCGGGGTTCTTGTTTTAACTCACAATTTTGAGGTTTGAAGACCAGTTGTAGTGTGATTGTAAGTGTTTGCAATTTGTGGTATGTGGATTCAGAGATGGCTGTGGCAAAATTGTAAGTCAAAACAAGCATCGGGTTGTGGTTTCTGTGATGCCAGTGGCAAAATTGTAAGTCAAAACAAGCTGAGTTGTTAAAACAAAAATTCGCCGCGAAGTCGCTTTTCTGAACAATTCCAACCCAGCCCTGCAAATGCGAAAAAATACCTCCTTTCACGATTATCTCTAATTGCTACGAACTAAGCGAAAGCCCACATACTGATATCCGCGATTGGGGTCTCCTTTTTCTCTCCACATAATATTCAGATTTCTACCTTCTCCATTCATCACACTTCCGCCGCGGATAGCTTTTAAAGTTCCGGTATCGGGACCTGTAGGATTGATAAAAGTAGGCAGAGAACGGATATAATTTACATCATACCAATCCCAAACCCATTCTGATACATTTCCCGTCATATCATAGATACCGTAATCATTAGGTTTTTTAGTTCCCGGGGTATGAATTTTGCCACCGCTGTTTTCTCTATTCCAGGAGATTTCATCAGGGTCATCCGAACCGCTATAATTATATAGTTTACCTGCCTTAGCAGCCATTTCCCATTCTGCTTCGGTAGGCAGACGGTAGCCGTTGGCTTTAAAATCGCAGGTAACGACTCTGGAAGCACCCACACCTCTAATTTTATATGCCGGTGTTAAACCCTCTGTTTCACTTCTGCCATTGCAATAAATAGCAATATCAAACCAGCTGATGTTATCTACAGGTAGATTTTCTCCGAAGGTGGAACAATTTGCCGGTTTCATATATGCATTCCATTCTGCCTGGGTAACTTCAAATTTACTAATATAATATGAGGATAGAGACACATTGGAATTGGGGTTTTCTCGCAGGCGTCCAAAACCCATAGTATTTGCTGCAATAAAAATCATATTTTGGGGAGGACGAGGTTTGGCAGCTACAGGAGGAGGGGTAACAGTTGTGATTTTGGGAACAGGGAGTTGCTTACGAAAGTCCTCTCTGGCAGTAGTAGTGCCGGATTTTAGTTCTCCGTAGGTTGTCTGGGTTGGTTTTTCGCGCTGTAAATCAGATTGAGGAACGGTGGCATTGATCGTATCGGATTCGGAATTGGGCATCAACCAGGCAGAGTATGTTAATTTTTTTCCTCTGCCGCCAAAAAGGACGCTGAAAATATTGGTGGTTAAAAGCATAACGACGATGGCAATAATCAGGATAAGCAGCACCCAAAAAGTGACTTCAATTCTAATTTTGGGGATTTCTTTTTTGCTAAGGTCTTCCAATTTATCAGGGATTGTGGTTTCCTGTTCAGTCCAAATCTCGCATTCAGAAGTGGGGGGCAGGTTAACCAAGGTATTCAGCAATTCGTTTAAGTTCCGATAGCGCTGTAAGATATTGCGGTGTAAGCATTCAGCAAGAATTTTATTAAGAGGGACGCTTACTCCGTTTATAAATTCAAATTTTTGGGTGGATAAGCGCTCCTGGCTGTATAATGTTTTATAGAAATCGTGTTGCGATAATGCCTGAGCCAAAACAACAGCAATAAAAAACATTTCTTCGCGTTCGTCTCTTTCTTCCCAAGTGATGGCAGAAGAAAGAATTATTACTTCATCATTGTCATTTATCATTATATTAGATAAAGCCAGGTGCTTGAGAGTAAGTTGATATTGATGTAAAGTAATGGCTGTATTAACTATTTGGGTTGCAATTAAGCGGATGAAGTCCTCAGTTAATTTTTGCGGATTATGGGCTTTAAGGTCAGCCAGAGAAACACCGTGCATAAACTCCACAATCATATAAGGAGGATCAAAATGGGGGTCAATTTCAACCACTTTGGGAAGGTGTTTATCTTCCAGTTTATTGAGTTGCTGTAAACGCTGTTGAAGGTTAAAAATATTGGTAATATTACTTAAGCTTGCCCTATAGAAAAGCTTCAGGAGAAATTCCCTGCCGTCCTTTTCCACGATATATTTTATTCCTTCCGCGTCTTTATTCAGCATTTTAATGATGGTATAATCCCTGAATGTAGTTCCAGGATTCATCAGCAAACGGGTATTTCTGTGGGAAATAATCTCATCAGCTTTCTGTGCTTTTTCTTTTTTGGTTTCCTCTTGTTTTGGCTTTTCCTGTTCCGGTATTTGATTTTCTCCGCAGACGGGACAGAATTTTGCCTTTTCCGGTATGGGGTTGCCGCAATTTATACAATATTTGGTTATGATTGCCTCCTAACCTTTATGAGACCACTTTCTCAATGCCCAGATGAATTTTACTGCCGTTAATATCCAAACACAGCATATTTGCCGTTGGCTTATCCAATAAAATCAGTTCTTTTCCGAGGGTTTCAGTTAAGATATAATTTCGGTGAATCTGAACTGCCTGGACAATATCTTCTGGAGCTGCCAAAGTTACGATGATATTATCCATAATATCCAAATTCATTTCTTTGCGTGTAAATTGGATTTTATTGATTAGTTCACGGGCATAGCCCTCATTTACCAGTTCATCAGTTAATTTTGTATCCAAAGCCACAAAGAGGTCTTTCGTATTGGCAAAAACATATCCCTCACGGGGAATGATGCTTATGCTCACTTCTTCCGGTAACAGATTGATAGTTTCACCTTCTATATTCAGAGGGTAAGAACCGGTGGAATTAAATGCCAGCAAGATATTAGCTGCCGGGGTGTTGTTTAAAAGGGTATTAATTACTTGCACTTTTTTGCCGTATTTAGGACCCAATATTTTGAAATCGGGCTTCAATTCATACTGCACAAAGCCATCCTGCTCGCTTACAAAGGTAATTTTACGAATGTTTACTTCTTCTTTAACGAGGTCTATCATATCCTTCAAATCATCTTTCACTTTAGCGGGAACAAACATTTCGGTTAGGGGCTGGCGAACTTTTATCTGACATTCATTTCTGGCGGCTCTACCTAAAGAAACAATATCTATAACGGTCTGCATTTTCTTTTCCAGTTTGGTATCAATATAGGCATTATCGGCAACGGGATAATATTCCAGATGAACGCTTTCTCCTGCATTCAAATTCAAAAAAAGCTCTTCTGCCAGATAGGGAGCAAAAGGGGCAATCAATTTGGCAGTTTCTAATAAAACCTGATATAGAGTTCGGTAGGCATCAGTTTTATCTGCATTAAATTCTGAAGCCCAAAAACGGCGTCTGCTTCTGCGGACATACCAGTTGGAAAGCTCTTCAATTACAAAACTCTGAATGGCACGCACGGCTTTGGTAAAATCGTAAACATCAGTGTTATTGCGCACCGTAATAATCAAGGACTGCAAACGGGAAACAATCCAGCGGTCAATTTCAATTTCCCGAACCCAATTATATGGATAATCAGTTGCATTAAAGCCATCTATATTGGCATAAGTAGCAAAGAAAGAATATACATTCTTCAATGTGCCGATAAATTTTCCCAAGATTTCTTTCACGCCGTCAACATCAAAACGGGTAGGAACCCAGGGTGGAGAGACCTCTAATAAATACCAGCGAATTGCGTCTGCTCCGTAATTTTGCATTAGTTCTATAGGGTCAACTGCGTTACCGTGAGATTTACTCATTTTCCTGCCGTTTTTATCCAGAATCATATCATTAACCAGACAGCTTTTGTAACTGGAGACCCCTTTCAACATTGTAGAGATGGCAAGCATAGAATAAAACCAGCCCCGTGTTTGGTCAATTCCTTCCGAAATAATATCCGCAGGAAAGAGGTCGGGCTCAAAATGCTCCTCATTTTCAAAAGGATAATGCCATTGAGCAAAAGGCATAGAGCCACTGTCAAACCAGCAATCAATAACTTCCGGAGTGCGCTGCATTTTGCTACCGCAGGAACAAGTGAGAACAACTTCATCAATATAGGGGCGGTGTAAATCCAGGTCTTCCGGAACTTCTTTTCCGGAAACCATTTTTCCCTCTTGGCGCAATTCTTCAATAGAACCAAGGGAACGCTGTTTCCCGCATTTTTCGCAAATCCAGATATTGAGTGGTGTTCCCCAAAAACGGTCTCTGGATAAAGCCCAGTCCACATTATTTTCCAGCCAGTCACCAAACCTCTTTTCTCCTACAAAAGCAGGATACCAGTCAATTTTCCGGTTGTTTTCCAAGAGCTGTTCTTTGAAAGCTGTAGTTCTAATATACCAGCTTTCCCGGGCATAATAAATAAGCGGGCTTTTACATCTCCAGCAAAAGGGGTAGCTGTGTTTTATCTGTTCTCTTTTTAGTAAGTTCCCGCTTTCTTTTAAGTGCCGGATGATATCTTTATCGGCATCTTTGACAAACTGATGTGCCCAAGGGGTTACTGCTTCGGTAAATTTGCCTTCGCCGTCCACCGGTTGAATAAAAGGCAGATTGTATTTCACGGCTAAGGAATAATCATCCTGCCCAAAAGCTGGAGCCGTGTGCACAATTCCAGTGCCATCACTCATTGTAACATAATTGCCTAAACAGATATACCAGGCGGGCTTATCAACAGGAATAAAATTAAAAAGGGGCTGATAGCAACGACCTTCCAATTCGCTGCCTTGCATTTCAGAAATAATTTCTACATCTTCATCCAGCACTTGCAAACGGGCTTTAGCCAAAATTAAATTCTGACCTTGATAGTGAACTTTAACATAAGTTTCATCGGGATGGACAGCTAAGGCAACATTGGAGATAAGAGTCCAGGGAGTAGTTGTCCACGCCAGAAAATAAGTGTTTTCTTCATCCAACGCTTTAAACTTAACATAAACGGAAGGGTCTTCTATATCTTGATAGCCCTGAGCTACTTCATGAGAAGAAAGGGGTGTTCCGCAACTGGGACAATAGGGAACGATTTTATATGCCTTATAAATAAGACCTCGGGAAAAGAAATTATTCAAAATCCACCAAACGGATTCTATATAGCTGTTATGCAAAGTTACATAAGGGTGATCCAGATCAATCCAATAACCCATTAGTTCTGTCATTTCCCGCCAGAGTTTTTCATAGCTGAAAACGGAATCCCGGCATTTCTGACAGAATTTTTCAATGCCATAAT
Organism: Candidatus Cloacimonas sp.; assembly: GCA_035403355.1. NCBI lineage: Bacteria > Pseudomonadati > Candidatus Cloacimonadota > Cloacimonadia (SeqCode) > Cloacimonadales (SeqCode) > Cloacimonadaceae (SeqCode) > Cloacimonas (SeqCode) > Cloacimonas sp. (SeqCode). The sequence continues at coordinate 6,708 of DAONFA010000026.1, forward strand.
CCTCTATGCCACGCTTATCCTTCAAACCGAGTTCTTTTTCCACTTCAATTTCAACGGGCAAACCATGGGTATCCCAACCGGCTTTGCGTTTTACCTGAAAGCCGTTCATAGTTTTATAACGGCAGATGGCATCTTTCAAGGTTCTTGCCATTATATGATGAATCCCAGGTTTACCATTTGCAGTTGGAGGTCCCTCATAGAAAATAAAACGGGGATTGCCTTCGCGGATATCCACACTTTTTTGCGCCAAATTATGCTTATGCCAATAGGTGCGAATGCGATTTTCCAGATGCCGGGGATTTTCTTTCAGGTCTGTTGTTTTATACATATTCCTTATCCAATCTTTTTCTGATGACCGGATCTGTGTTGACCGGGAACAAAATTATGGGGATTGGCAGGATGGTTTTTAGTGCGTTCAAAGTCCTTTGGTTTAAGAGGATTTTCCTGTTCAGGTTCCACTTTCTTTTCTTCAAAGAGTTCGCTGAAATGTTCTTTCAAGTCCTCGTTTTCGGAAACATATTCCTTCCAGTCCTCAATTGCTTTTTCTGTATCAACACATTTGGGACAGAGCACCAGCAAATTTTGCTCGCTAACACCAATCCAACCTCTATCGTAACAGTGGTCACAGCTTTTTTTCTTGCGATTTTTTGTGGCTATGGCTTTTGCCGCATCCAGATGTTTTTCTTCCATAATAAACATATTTCCTCCTTTGCTTAGCTTGCAGAGACATATAGATATACCTCAACACTTTTCTCCATTTTGCACCATTATTTTCAAGGGCATAATTCTGTAAAAGGAAATTTTCAGTTCCTTTGCGGGCAGGGTTCTTTACTAATTCTTAGGATTGCGTTTGGGCTTCGGTTTCTCCTCAATTATCGGTAAAGGGGTAACCTCTTCAATAGGTTCCGTTTCTTTAATGGGGCTTTCGCTAAATTGAAGGGGGGCACTAATCACCGTTTTCTTCAGCTCTATTTTTACTACCGGCTCTAAACGGTGGGTAACAATAAATAAGTTCTTGTTGCGGGATAAGGCAAGTTTCTCTTCTGCAGATAATGCCTCAATCTCATTTAAACTGACTACCTTTTCAATTTTTCCGGTAGTCATATCTACAATTTGGACGAAGGTTTGTTTTTCGGGCATAAAGTGAACCTCCAAGGTATATTTATCTGGGAATTTTTTGCTGATTTCTACTACGAAATTAAGATATTCGGTCTGATGAAGTTTGTGCCAGGCATAAAAACTCTTGCATTTGAATATACGAGGGCATACTGCACACAATTGAGGTGCCGGCTCTCGGTAGCGTTTCAATTCACAAAAAAAATGCCTGTCTAATTTCATAATTTTTCCTTATCTCTTGAAGGACTTATGCTGTCAAGAAAATTCAAAGAAAATTCACGGAACTCCAAGTTTTAAATAATGGGGGAGGGCTGAATTAAAAATTTCCTTGCCAAAAATACCTCCCTTCAAAAGATGACTTTCTTAATTTGATTATAAGGAAACAAATATGGCTACAATGGCTGATATCCGAAATGGAATGATCATAGAGTTCAAAGACGATCTTTATGAAGTAGTGGAATTTCTCCATGTAAAACCGGGAAAAGGTCCTGCTTTTTTACGCTCCAAACTGAAAAATATCAGGTCTGGCAGAGTTCTGGAAAATACTTTTCGGGAAAGTGACACCTTCAATGAAATCCGTATTGAACGCACTAAAAAAGAATACCTCTATCGGGACGGAAATTTCCTGGTGCTGATGGATATAGATAACTATGAACAAATTCATATAGATGCATCTCTGCTGGGCGATAAAGAAAAGCTGCTTACGGAAAATATGGAAGTAATTTTATCCACAACCCCTTCCGGAGAAATTGTGGGTATAGAATTGCCTACTACAGTAGTTCAAACCATAACTGAAAGCGAACCTAATGTGAAAGGAAATACTGCTTCAGGAAGCGGTAAAACTGCCTACACGGAAACCGGACTTCGCATTACCGTTCCCTTTTTTGTGGAAACGGGCGATAAAATTAAGATAGACACCCGCACGGGTGAATATATAGAAAGAGCTAATTAGAGGATAAAAATGGGAAAAGTAAAAAGCTTTACTGCAAAACTGGCACACGAAACTTCCAACGAGGGAAAAGTTATCTGCCCTGTCTGCAATACCGAAGTGAAAAGAATTAAGCTAATCACAAACAAAAAGAATGATGGCACCTGGTCTCCGCAGAAGAAATATGCCAAGATTTGCAAATGCAACGAAGCCGATATTTTGGCTGGAAAGAATTTGTAGGGAATCTTTTTTACGCAAGAAAGAACAGAATGAAGAATACTGCCTGAATGGATGATGATATATCAGGCAGTTTTTTCCATTGACGGGTTTTGCGGGCTAAATAAAAGCGTAAAAAGCATCAGCTATTTGTGATAATCAGGTTACGAGCGCTTTTTTGTCTTCACAAAAAATATTTCTGGGGGATTGAATGCCTTGCCATATCTGGAAGCGGATAACACTGCTGATAACTGTTGTTCTGGCTGGTTCATTATCAGCATTGGTTCCTCCTGTCCCAATGTATAAAAACTCACCGTCAACCTGGCAAGCTACACGCTTGGAGGGGAAATTCTTTGTGGATGAAGCTTTAAAATCCGGCACAAGAAATTTACCTGATAACATTCTGGTTTTGCGAGTGCAGTTTAGTGATGTCCCTTTTCGGGTTCAACCGGAATATCCTGATTCTTTAGCTCACGATGATGTTTTTTTTAATCGCTGGATGGAACATTTAAAGGATTTTTTTCTGGAGGCGAGCCATTTACAATATGAATTGAACTATTATCTATATCCCGAAGTGCTTACAATGCAAAATCCGCTATCTTATTATGGTGGGGATAGCTCTGCGGAAATAGATGCAAATTTGCCTCAAATTTTACAGGATACAATAAATCAAATAGATAATGTAGTTGATTTCAGTCAATATGGCGGAATAATAATATTCCATTCGGGGACAGGTCAGGAATCGGACACTAATTCTATTCGGCAAAATGAAATATGGAGCACTTTTTTAACCCGGAACAAACTGCAATCCTATTTTGATCCGCAAAATGATTTGTATGCCGGGTATCCAACTGATGATGGAACTAATTTAACCAATATTATTATTGTTCCTGAAGACGAATTTCAGGATTACTTTCCGGTTACGGGAAATGATGCTTCTAATTACCTTTTCAGTATTTATGGTGTGCTAGCTCACCAATTCGGCCATTTATTAGGTCTGCCGACTTTATATGATAATGACAGCAGTAATGGCATCAGCCAGGGAATTGGCAATTGGGGTTTGATGGGAACAGGTTTATGGAACGGAAGCGGCTATGTTCCTGCTCAACTATGTGCCTGGTCACGCTATTATTTGGGTTGGGATACACCTGAAACATTATTCCTAAACAGTGAAAATAATGTTGTGGATTACTTTCTTAATCAGTCAACGGAGGCGGTGCGGATTTACAAAGTTCCGATTTCTGCTACGGAATATTTCCTGATTGAAAACAGACAGCAAAATCCCGATGGTAGTATAGACCCCTTTGGTCGCCCCAGCTATACTTTTAAACTTCTTCCCGAAGGTCAACAGGATTATTATGTGGATGATCCTTCAACTCCGGAGAATGAATCCTTGTTACCCTATTTTAATTTTATGGAGAATAGCTATTTAGGCAGTGAGTGGGATTTTTTCTTACCTGGTTTGGGAGGTCCCGTTCCAGATAATGCTATTTATCCTGTAGATGGTTCAGGAATTCTTATCTGGCACATAGATGAGAATGTAATCAATGCCAATTTCTCAGCTAATTTTGATAACAATCATATCAATTCTGTCGCATTGCATAAAGGGATAGACCTGGAAGAAGCAGATGGAATTCAACATCTGGATACTGCAGCGAACAGTAATTACAGATGGGGCAGTCCGTATGACAGTTTCAGAGAAGGCAATAATGCGTATTTTGGTTATCAATATCATAATGGAATGCTTTCCCTGCCTACTTCCGAAAGCTATTACGGGGGTATTTCTTTAGAAATAACTGATATTTCTGCCATCGGAAAGCAAATGACTTTTTCAGTTAGCTACGGTTGGCGGTTATCCGCTTCCTACAAAGGAACTAATCCTCTTAATGCCGCTACTCTTGATTTTGACGGTGACGGAGAAGATGAACTTTTCTATCCTATGCCCAATGGAAAATTATATCTCTGGAAAAATGAAGAATTGCTGAATGGCTTTCCCTTACAACAGACTATAGATATTCCGTTCACTTACACTTGGGATGGCGAAAGGATATACCTTCCAATGCAAAGAGATAAACTCTGCCGTTTGTATCAATTAAGTAATACAGAACGCAGATTTGTATATTCTACTGTAGATTATAGCTGGGCAGGACATCCTGTGGACTTGGGAGAAAACCTGGCTTTACCCTTAAAAATAAATGCCGGAGATAATGCCTTTGTTATTAAGCTTTATAACAAGACCAATAGTTCGGTATCTTCTGTGGTGGATTTCAGTGGCAGCTTTAAAGCCAATTTAATCCATTGTAATAATCAGCTTTCCCTTGTGTATCAAAATGCTGCCGGGGAATATTGGCTAAGTGACATAAATCTTACCGATTACACAAAAAGTGACCTCAAATTACCTATCCCTGCCGATTCTACTATTATAGCGGTTTTTAAAGCTCCGGTTTCCGCAGCGGAGAATCTGATCGTGCAGTGTCCCAATAGTGTTTATTGCCTCAATGGTGCAAAAATTGTAGAGGGTTTTCCCTATGTGCATAATCTTGTGGTAGAATCGGACAGCAGTTTTATTGCTCCTATAAGTTTTGCCGATGTTGACGGCAATGGCACTTTGGATATTTTAATTGGAGGAGAAAGCGATTTTGCCGTTATTGATTATTCCGGTAAAGTAATGAATCCGGAAAACCAAAATTCGGAATCGCCTGCCGAGGGTATCAGTGCCGGAATTTTAGCCGCTGATATTGATAACGACAACAGGGTGGAACTGATAGGAAATTTTAAATATAATCAATTAAATGTGCGGGAGAATGATTACCGATCCAAAATTGGTTATCCTGTTTCTTTTGCAGAGCGCAGTAGAACCTTGCCCGTTATTTCCAGGTCGGGAGATGGCAACTGGTATATTTATATTGCTACCGATAATGGCTCACTATTTAAAAACAAACTGGCAAATCAGCCCCGGATAACTCCTTCCTGCAATTGGCTTTGCGAATATGGAAATTTAAGACGCAGTGCTTCTTACGCAGAAACGGAATTACCCAATCAATATCAGACCGCAGAGCTTTTTGTGCCGGGTCAGGTTTATATCTACCCCAATCCCTTAAAATCCATTTACCGCCAGAAAATAAAGCTTAATGTAATGACCAATAGCGATGCGGAATTGGAACTGAGCATTTTTGATATTAGCGGCACTTTGGTTTATCAGCAAAAGGGCAACGCTAAAGCATATTTGAAAAACCTTGATGTTTTTGATATCCCTGTCTCCAAGCTTTGCAGCGGGGTGTATATTGCAATTGTAAAATCCGCAAATAGCAGTAAACGGCTGAAGTTTACTATAGAAAAATAACGGAGTGAACTTATGAAACATATATTAACTACCTTATGCCTAATCCTGATTAGTGTAATGAGTTTTGCCTCAATTAGTGAAAATGCAGGAACTTACGGATATAAATTCTTGAATGTCCCTTGCGGACCGGTAGCTTTATCTTTGGCAGGAAGAGGTGTATTCAGTATGGATAATTCCAGTGCCTTTATTTTGCAGCCGGCTGTCTCCTGTATGAATAATCAGCGCCTTCTAAGCATTACTCATAATTTGTGGTTGGCAGATACGCAAGCGAATATGATTGCCTATTCTTACGCTCAGCGAAAAAGCCATTTTGGTATAGTGATGCGCAATCTGGATTATGGAGAAATTGAAAACCGTGATGATTCAGGTCTTCTGATAGGTAATTATCATCCCTTGGATATTGATCTGGCAGCGAATTATGCCCATCGGTTAACTCCTTCTTTTTTTGGAGGGGTAAATATGGGAGTATTTTATCAGAAATTAAACACAGCCAGCAGCTTAGCTTTGCATACGGACATCGGTGTTTGTTATCTACCTCCGCTTAATGATGCACAGCTATCTTTGGCGGTGCGTAATTTGGGTGTAGCTAATTATACCGATGAAGAAAGATTGAAGCTTCCCACCTGTTTTGAAATGGATGTAAACAAAGGTTTTACTATTGCGGAACAGCATATCAGTGTGGGTGGTTCAGCAATTCAGACCTTGGATGAAGACCTGAAAGGCAATATAAATTTGGAGTGTCAGCTTTTTAAGTTGCTTGCTTTAAGAGGCGGTTATCTTTTTGGTTATGATGCTCAGGATTTTTGTGCCGGTTTCGGGGTAAATTATAAAAATATTTCCGTAGATTACGGTTATGGTGCGTTTAACAGTGAATTGAACGATGTGCATTCTTTTGGCATAACCTACAAATTTTAGCGAGGGAAAAAGGTGATGAACTTTTCGGGCTGGTTCAAATTGCGCAAATTCCTGTTACTAATAATACTTTTAGTTACAGGTATCTATCTTTCTGCAGCGTTTACCCCGGGTCAGCTTATTTTCAAAACCGTTGCCCCGGTTCAGATTAAAGGAACCAAAACAGGCATAAGCGCTTTTGATAATTTTCTGGCGGAAAAGGGAGTAACGCAAATTAAGCCCATAAAAGGAATGCACCTGCCCAATTATTTTCTGGCAAATATAGCAGAAATGCCCTCTGCAGAGGATCTGGAGAACTTGCATTTTTCCGGTATCCAATATGTTCAGCCCAATTATCTTCGCAAATTGCATTCCACCCCTAATGATCCTTTATATAATCAACAATATCATTATATCAGCAGTATTCCTGATGCCTGGAATTATACTACCGGAAGTAACTATATTAAAATTGGCATAGTGGATTCGGGAGTGCTTGTCCACCATCCGGATTTATGGCAAAATATAGTTATCAACACTAAGGAAATTCCGGATAATGGAATTGATGACGATAATAACGGTTACATTGATGACTGGTGTGGATGGGATTTTACGGATGCACCGGAAATGGCAAATAATGCCTTGGGTGATTTTTTGGATCAGGATAACGATGTAGAAGATGAGAACTATCATGGCACCCATGTTTCCGGTATAGCAGGAGCAATTGGAAATAACGGAATTGGAGTTGCAGGTGTATGTTGGAATGTAGGAATTTTGCCTGTCCGAGCAGGATTTAGAACTTTGGATAATCAGGGCTATTTACAGGATGATGATGTTTCCGCTGCCATAATTTACGCTACGGATAACGGATGCAATGTAATTAATATGAGTTGGGGAGATCCAAATTATTCCGCTATCATAGCAGATGCCTGTGAATATGCTTACAGCAAGGGAGTTGTTTTAGTTGCCTCTGCAGGAAATGATGGAGTGGTAGGTTTAAGCTATCCTGCCAAGCTTTCTACGGTTATTTCTGTCGGTTCTGTTGGACTTGCCAAACAGCGTTCCACTTTTTCCAGTTACGGAGAAGATTTAGACCTTGTTTGTTTAGGGGAGAGAGTGCTTTCTACATATAAACTTACCGCTGGCGAACAATATTTTCAGATGGATGGCACTTCTATGAGTGCAGCTTTCGTAACGGGAGCCGTTGCTCTATTGCTGTCTTTACATCCAGGTTTGAGTCCCGTAGAAGTTAAAGACCGTTTAATTTCAGCTACGGATGATTTATCTCCTGTTGGATTTGATATTCAGACCGGTCATGGTTTATTGAATGTAAAAAAGCTGTTAGATAATACCGATCCTCCCTATCTGGAAATTACCAGTCCTCAGGATCAATTAGGAATAAGCGGTTCGGTTCCTATAATCGGTTCTGCGTATGGTAATGATTTTGCTAATTATACTGTTGCCTATAAAAAAGATAAAGATACCAACGATCCTTACTGGAGAGATGTTACTACCTGGAATCAAACGCTTACGCTATATGGAGAACCGGTTCATAATGATACTTTGGCATTTTTTTATATCCCGGATTATTTTCCCGAAGGGAAATATCTGCTGCGGTTGCAATATGAAAAAACACTGAACAATATGAATCGCTACAACTATTATCGGACAGTGATTGTAGATCGCACTGCTCCTGTTTTAAGAGAAAACACCGTTTCCGTCTTTACGCGTTGGACAAAGCAAAATCTGGTCTATTACATAGCTGCCAATTTTGACGAAATAGTGAATGCGCAGCTTAAAATTACCGCTTCCGACGGGCAAAGTTATAATGTTTATTCTTCTCTTGCCGATAGCATTCAGATTTGGAAATTGCCTGCCAATATTCCGGAAGGGCAAATCAGCGTGCAGTTCATTGCTACCAATTTTACCGGCTTTACTTCCGTTTCTCGCATCTTTTCCAATATGATAAACATTCACTATGCCCTTATTTCGGATTTTGGTTATACGAAGGAAATTTTAGGACCTCCTCAAAAGCCGTTGTTGAAAAAAAGGGACTTCAATAATAATGGTTTTCCCGAATATGTTTCTATGGAAATTCCGGAAAGCGGTTCCGGAATTGTTAAAGCTTTTGAGCCACATTCCGGAGGACATAGCGTAACCAATAATTTTGGTGATTATTTCTGGCCCCTGGACATCGGTTCCACCTATTCTACCGGTTCAAAATGTGAGTTATTATTGCGGAGAGGAGAAAATGCCGAAATGTGGCTTACTCCGGCTGACGGAAATTATCCCAGCAACCGCAATGACAGTTTAGTAATTGCTTTAGACACAGGTATTTCGGGAGGAGTTATGGCAGATTATGATAACGATAGCAAAACCGAAATCCTGATGGTGAAGAATCTACCTGCCGAGAGAGTTATTCAGGCATATAAAAGAATATCCACAGGTGCTTTGGCTCCCAGAAATACAATTAGCAATACAACTGCAACGGATACCCGTAATAATTTTGTGCCTACGATCATTGTAGAAAATTTGGATAATGACAACTATCCTGATATTTTATGCGCCGATACCGATGGCGATGTTATGATTTTTGAAATATTGAATGCTACACAACACCATTTATGCTGGACAACACGACTTCCCGTAGGAAATACTTATTCTCTTACTGCAGGTGATTTTAATGGCGATGGGCATAAGGATTTTTTTGTTGCCGGCTATGTTACCAATACGGTTAATCAGAATCTCAATTTCTGGTTTGGTGAGGGTTTTATGAGTGTTGGCAATGATAATTATACTTCTTTGGGCAGCATTATGTTCAATGAGGTAGCTTCAATGAATTCCATCACCAGTGCGGACTTAGATCAAGATGGTTGTGAGGAAGTTATTTTAGCCATTACCCCCAATTTATATGTTTTGAAATATATCAACGGCAATTTCGTTCCTGTTTTTTATACTGAAAGCTCTAATAATTATCAAGTTAGCACCTGGGAAGATGAAAACGGGATTATTCGCATTCTGGCTAATGTAAATACAGAAAATGATAACTCAGCTTTCGCTGAATGGACTCCTGATGCACCTTTTACAGGACCTGCCACACCTGCCAATTTAACTGTGAAACCTTTAAATGAAAGTTCTATAAAGGTCTTCTGGACTTCAACGGGTGCTCCGGAATATGCCTTATACCGCAAAGATGAAGATGGGAATGAAATTATTTACCCTATTATGGGAGTAACCAGTTTTACGGATACTAATCTGCAACCGGGTAAAGTATATAAGTATGCCATTGCTTCCAGAGACACATCCTATTCGCCAATTGAAAGCATCAAAGGACCCTGGATTGAAGGAACACCTTTACCCAAACCGGAACTGGTACAAATTACTTTTGCGGGTAACAAAGAACTGCGGATATTTTTCAATCAGAAAATGCCCGGTGAGATTATTAATTCTGCCTGTTATTATGTAAGCAATGGTATGGCAAATCCTGTTTCGGTAAACAGCATTGCAGCTAATTTTGGCGTTCAGTTACGCTTTAGAAATAGTTTTCCGATTATTGACTCGCTGTTTGTAATTGAACTGAGAAATGTGCAAGGGATTAGTGGAGTTGAACCTGATACAACCTTCTTTTATTTTCCTTATGAGGAAGATATCATTCAGCCCGAAGTTACTGGAGTTACCGTTTTGCCTTCCAAACAGGAAATTGCCATCCAATTCAGCGAAGAAATATCTTCTGCAACGGCTTTGCATCTTGCCAATTATATTTTGCATTGTCCTCAAAACGATCCCGATAATAGAATTACTACTGTTGCGCATTGGGAAGATAAAGTGAATCTGAGTTTTGCTGATAAACTTAAATTTACTAATTATGCTTACTACATAGAAATAAGTAATATCACCGATTTGGCGGGGAATGTAATTTCGCCTCAAGGAAATTTAGTTCGCTTTGGTATGCAAAATTTGAATAATCTGGATCACTTGAATGTTTATCCCAATCCTGTTACCCCTAAGCATAATGCGGAAGTTACTTTTATCAATTTTCCGGTAAATAAAAAAGGGAAAATTGCCATTTACAGCAGTAGCGGACAGTTGGTTTTCCAGGATAATATAGGTCCCTTTAATGCAGAAAGCAATAATATCACTTACACCTGGAATTTACGCAATAACAATCAGCGTTCTGTCTCCAGTGGTGTCTATTTCTATGTTGTGGAAATGGATAGCAAAATCAAACGCGGTAAACTTGCCATTATCAAATAGCTATTATAATAAACTATGCCCGCTTGGGCTTGGAGCTATATGTTCCTTAATGGAATAGTCACTCTCTTCAAATTACCTGGGTTTACCCTTATTTTAAGTATTCTCTTTCTTCTGCTGAATATACTGGATGGCCATTCCACCTATTTAGTATTGAAACCTGATAAATATCAGCGTGAAAAAAATCCTCTTGCCCGATGGGTGTTCAAAAAACTTAAAATACCGGCAGGTATTATTATCTTTAAGACCGTTTTAATGGCTGTTCTAATTCTTGCCATTGCCTATTATGCTGCCTGGGAACCTTTTACGGTAAATATTGCAATGCTGATAGCAGATATCTTTTTTTTACTTGTTGTGCTGCATAACTATCGTTTGTATTTTCGCCTCACCCGTAAAGAATGACATCGGCGAGATAGTGATAAGATATTTTTCTTCTAAAAACCAGGATAAAAACATTAAAAACAGGAGCAATTATGCCTATTCAAGAAGATTTTGAAAAATCCGGTGCCTGGATTTTCAAATGGAGAAGTTACCTACCCCTTTTGATGTTCATCATTGGAATTGGTGCCATATTGGACTTAAGAAATACGCAATTTACCAAATATGATACGATTGCGGAAGTTATCTGTCTGCTGGTTAGTTGCTTTGGTTTAACGATTAGAATCCTTACGATAGGTTTCACTCCTGCAGGAACTTCCGGCAGAAATACTAAAAATCAGGTAGCTGACCATTTAAATACGACGGGAATGTATTCCATACTAAGGCATCCTCTTTATTTTGGCAATTTTTTCATCATTCTGGGTGTGGTTCTCTTTACCCGGCATATATGGGTTATTTTTTCCTATTGGCAGATATATTTTCTTTACTATGAAAGGATTATCTTTACTGAAGAGGCATTCTTGAGAAAAAAATATGGCGACGAATTTATTGCTTGGGCAAACAAAACTCCCATTTTATTTCCCAGATTTAAAAATTATCAAAAACCGGAACTGCCCTTTTCGCTAAAGAATATTATCCGCAGAGAATATCAAACCTTTTTTGCGATGATTTGCTCTCTTTTTGCGATGGAAGTTATCAGCGACCTAATTATTATGCATCATTTTAAATTAGATACCGGATGGTTTGTTATTATGTCCTTCAGCTGCTTATTCTATATCGTAACCAGATTTTTAGCCAAAAAAACCAAGCTGTTGAAAATAGCGGGCAGATAAAAACAGTACAGATTTTGCCTCCTGAGTGAGAATATAAGTCGGTAAATTACAATTTGCCGGTAAAATTGATTGTTTCGGAATTAATTACTGTTTTTCAATACCTGCCGAAAGAACATTAAAAATAGATTTTGGGATATTTTTTGGAGTGCATTTTTATATCTTCTTGGTTGCCAGGTTGTCCATTTAATATTCCGGTAACGAATCTTTAACGATGCTTTAACGCCGTTAAGGAATCGTTAAAGAGTCGTTAAAGGGTCGTAATAGATAGCGTAAGCCGGGGATGATAAACTTCGCTGGAAAGGTCAAGAGGAGAGGGAACAATTCGTTTCACGCAGATTACGCAGAGAGGGAATAATTCGTTTCACGCAGATTACGCAGATTACGCAGATTACGCAGATTCCGCAGATTTGAGATTACGCTGATGATTCTGAAGACACTGAAAACACTGAGGACACTGAAGGCACTACTTTTTTCCGGAGGGACGACGTCCTCGTCGTTCAAATTTGTTTACCGGTTACGATATTGTTGTGTAGTCGGAGCCCATTAAAACACTGTTTTTTTTTGGAGGAACGATGTCCTCGTCGTTCAAAATTGTTTACTGGTTACGATGTTGTTGTGTAGTCGGAGCCCACTGAAACACTGCTTTTTTTTGGAGGAACGATATCCTCGTCGTTCAAATTTGTTTACCGGTTACGATATTGTTGTGTAGTCGGAGCCCATTAAAACACTGTTTTTTTTTGGAGGAACGATGTCCTCGTCGTTCAAAATTGTTTACTGGTTACGATGTTGTTGTGTAGTCGGAGCCCACTGAAACACTGCTTTTTTTGGGGTGCAAATGCCCCAGTCGCTATCAAGGTGTTACCCTAAAGGGTTTTGATAAGGAATTTTCATTCCGATTTTGTTTTTCCGGCTTCATTTCTTCAGGTTTGCTAAGATGGTTCTAATTTGCTTTTCGCTTACAGGTAAAGGATTTAAAGCCATATTTCGGCTACCCGTAATTTGGGGAAGGGCTTTTTCTATAAAGTCGTCACTAAGCTCTATTTTCCGTTCAAAAGGAAGGGAATCCAGCCAGGCAAAAAAATCCTCTTTGCTCATTTGTAAATAGCTGAACAGGTCATCCAGTTCTGATTGAACAGCAGGATAATAGAGCTCCATAATATCTTCCATTACCATAGCGTTTGCCAAACCATGAGGAATATTATAAAAAGAGGTTAAAGGATAACCAATTGAATGTTGAAGAGTAGTGCTTCCTTGAGCTATAACCATCCCTCCGTAAAGAGCATCACGCATCAATTCTTCTCTCGCCGGATAATTTTCCGGTTGGGAAAGAACAATAGGCAGAAATTTTATAATAGAGGCAATTCCTTTATAAATAAAGGGATACACAAGCGGTGAACGCTGATTGCTGTATAGCCCTTCCAAAAGATGACTTAAGGCATCCAATGCGGTATGCAGAGTAACTTTAAAAGGTAAGGTGATTGTATATTGCGGGTCTAAAACGGCTAAAACTGGAAAAGCCAAATCGCTGCCAAAACCGGCTTTCTTTTTTGTAAGAGGATCAGAAAGAACGCTATATTGAGTTGCTTCGGTTCCCGTTCCTGCGGTAAGAGGAATTGCCAAAATAGGGTAAACGCTTTTAAAAGCGGAGATATTGTATAACTCATCTCTGTTTAAGGCATTAGCAGCTGCCAAAGAAATTGCTTTTGCAGCATCAATAGGGCTGCCTCCTCCAATGCCAATAACAAAATCACAGTCATTTTGCCAAAAAGCGGATTTGCCTTCCATCACAATATCCAAAGCAGGATTTTCTGTGACGCGCTCAAAAAGAACATAACTGACACAAGATTCAGTTAAAACAGCAAGGACATCAGCTAATGCGCCGCTTTGTTTAGCACTTTTTTTTCCAGTAACGATTAAAGCTCTTTGCCCCAAAGAGGCAATATGGCTTTTTGCTTTTTGAACGGCATTGCGGGCAAAAATAATACGGGTTGGACAGTAGAACATTTTACACCTATTTAAGCAGAGTAATCTTTTTGGTTATGATACCGGCAGGATGTTGCAAACGGAGAAAATAGATACCGGAAGCTAAATTTCTGCCATTTTCATCACATCCGTTAAAACAGATGCTATGTTTTCCTGAAGACATAAGACCTTCCGATAAAGTAACAATTTTCTGTCCTTTCAGGTTGAAAAGTTCCAGCTCCGCTTTTCCGCTAACAGGTAGAGAAAAGGATATTGTAGCTGTAGGATTAAAAGGATTGGGATAAGCAGAAAGAGTTGCCTGAGGTATAAGAACTAATTCCTCCTCCAAAGGCAAAGCCGGATTGAGAGTAGGTAATAACTGATAAAACATAGAACTTACAGCATCAAATTGCATATAATAAAGCGGAAAGCCAAAAACAACCAAAGTTCCATTATAATCGTGTCTAAAAGCAATACACTGCCCCGCACCGTTACTTCCTTCTGCCATATTTGCTGTATAAAGAGGTTCTTCAGCTGAACTGAAAGTGAAAATATAGGGTAACATTAAATTCCAGGAAGGAAGAACTTTATCGGGATCAACTGTCAGGGTAGGATATACATCAGATTGGGCATTGATTAAACAAGGTGAATTGTCATATACAGGATTAACTCCACCTCCAAAGCGATTCCAAAATTCTGGTGTGAAAGCGGAAACAGTTTTCCAGCTGGAAAGAACAAGTTTTCCTCCCCCGGCAACATAACTGCTGATCAAAGGAATATTATCCTGCAGCAAATTTTGATAAAAGTCATCCGAATGCCAAAGCACTAATTTGTAGCTGCCCAAAGTTGCTAAATCCGGAATACCCTGGGTAGCGTAATCCCAGTTATCAATTGTGCAGGAAAAGGCACTTAAAGCATTAGCATAAAAAGTATCTACCATTTCATCATTAGGATTTACGGAAGTACCAATGCCGTCTCTGGTTTCATCTACAACTAAAAGGTCACCCGCAAAACTGAATGTTTGCGGGGTAACTGAAATGGATTGTGAAGGTCTGGAAAGATTTCCGTTAATATCTGCAACTCGCAATTGATAATCATAACTGACGCCACTAAGGGCAGTTGTATCCGCATAGCTGAAAAAATCGTTATTCAAAGAAACAAGCAAAGACCAGTTTTGTTCACTGCTCAGTTTGCGATAGAGCCGATACTGATTATCTTTTCCAGGTATAAATGCATTCCAGAAAAGCAAAACGCAATTATTGGAAGACAGATATTCTGAAATTTGGGGAATTTGTTCTGATAAGTCCCTCAGCAAAGTCCAATGGTTATAATTGGCAACAATATTAATATCATTGCTTAAAACGGTATAATTCAAAGCGTTTGTAAAACCATCGGGATTGGCAATTACCAATAAAGAATCGCTAACTCCATTTTGAGTGATCCGAAAAGGAATATCCACCGTGAATTGAGTAGAAGTTGGAGAAGTGGTTTTAGCATATATTTCCAGATGGTTATTCACTTCATTTTGCCAAATTGAATATTCCACATTAGGAATGCCGGAACCGAAAATCCATTGATTGAAGAACTGACTAAGGTCCTGACCGCTTACTTGTTCTGCCAGGGAGATAAATTCTGCAGTAACGGCATTTTCGTTTTTATAAGTATTATAATATAATTGAAGCAGGTTAAAGAAATTAGTGTCCCCCAGCTTTAACCGTAACATATGTAGAACGCTGGCTGCCTTTTCATAGGAGGGGGGAGAAAAATAGTTATTGAAAGAGGGATTATATATTGTCTGCGGTCCGGCGTTATTTTCCCAGTTCAGATAATACTGATGAAAATTACTCTGTAGATAATCACAGGCGCTTTGCCAGCCAAATCTTTTATCTGTCCAAAGAAATTCACTATATGTAGCAAAACCTTCAGAAAGCCATACATCCTTAAAAGTTAAAAAACTTACTGCATCCCCAAACCATTGATGGGCAAGTTCATGGGCAATAACTACTTCATAATTACCCGTTCCGGTAATAATATAATTTCCCAGGGTTGTCATTGTTTGGTGTTCCATAGCCCCATAAGTACTCATACTGACAACGGCATTGCCATATTTTTCAAAAGGATAATCTCCAAAAAGTTCTGAAAACCAGGAAATCATCCAAGGCAGGTTTTGCAGGTCTATTAAAGCATTATTATATTGATTTTGCAACACGAAGTTTTGCACGGGCAGATTATTCTGCTCCGGAACGGTTTGATTTATTTCTACATAAGGTCCTGCTGTAATACAAACCAGATAAGTAGTCATCGGATTCTGTCCAAGCCAATGAGTGGTAGAAGTTCCGTCGCCATTATTCACTATTTCAGTTCTAATTCCATTGGCGGCAACTTTCCAGTCACTTCTCATTGTAATATGCAAATCCACAATTGCCTTATCCCAAGGATGATCATAACAGGGCCACCAGGAACGAGCTGCATCAGGATCAGAAATTGTAAAGACAGTATTATTGTTAAATATCATTCCGATATTGTAGTAATTATAAACTAATGAAGGATAGCCGGAATAAAAGACCTGGGTTGTAAATTGTTCTCCAGCTGTGATGCTAACCGGAAAAGTGAAATAACTGCCATAATCAATAGCGGAAGCGTGAACTCCATTTACCAGAACATTACTTACGCTTAAACCAGCTAAGTCATAAGACATACTGGTAAGATTTTCAGTGGCTGTTACTGTTGCCAATACATTACCGAAAATATAGTGTGAAGCATCATTAACGGTTAATGTAATTTCATACTTCTGCACATCAAAACCGTGAGCAGAATCGGCTCGGCAGATTTCTCCCGGCAAAGGGTTAGTTTCTGCTACAGGGTAATTATATTTTCGGCTAAAATCAGCATTCCAGGGTGTTTGGCAAAATAAAATTCCCAAGCAGGTTAGTAACCAAAAGGCAACCAAAATTTTTTTGATCCAGCTTTTCATTTGAACCTCCGAAAATTATTTTCCAGTTTATAAACAAGCATATTTGTTTCCAAATTATATAAAATATATGCAGCTATGCATAAAGTCCGAATAGCCATTAGGGAATACGGTAAAAAAATGTCTTTACGAAAAAGGGCTGTTTGCAAATGTGTAAATTAACTCTTTAGTGGAGGAAAAATGCGAAGAATAATACTGTGCAGCATCTTTATACTGCTGCTGGGCTGCCTTACCCAAAACCTGTTTGCTGCAGGAGAAACGATCTATGAAATCAAAGTTAGCGGAGCTGAAAATATAGACCCCGAGCTGGTAACTTCTGCGCTCAGTATCCATATAGGCGATGCACTTGATCCTGAAGCAGTTGCCAAATCCATTCGGAATTTGTATAAAATGGGGATATTTTCCGATATTCAATTTGAATCGGAGCCCTATAGAACAGGGGTAACTTTGCTGATCAAGATTAAGGAAAATCCTATTGTAAGCAGTATTGAATATATTGGTTTCAAGGTTGTGAAACAGGAAAGAATAGATGAACTGGTAAATGTAAAAGTCGGCAGTTATTGGAGTGAAGGAGTAAAAAACCAGCTATTGCATAAACTGAAAAATGAATATGCCGTGAAGGGTTTTAGCAATGCCGATATTCAAATCTTTGAATCTCGGGGAGCGAATAATAAAATTGGCTTAAAAGTTCAGGTAGATGAGGGAAAGCGGGTTTCCATCAAGCAAATAACCTTTGCGGGAAATAGCTCTTTTGAGGATAAAACCCTGCTGAAAAAGATGAAAACCAAACACGCCAGTTTTCTTCGCTCGGGTCATTTTGAACAGGAGAAATTTGACGCTGATTTGCAAGCACTCACTGCTTTTTACAAGAAAAACGGCTATATTGATGTAGTAGTTGGTCCTTATGAAGTGCAACCTTTGGATGAAAAACACCTTGAAATAGTGATAAATATCTATGAGGGCACAAAGTATAATTTCGGAGGCATATCTATTCAAGGTAATGAATTTTACTCTGCAGAAGAGCTGAGTAAAGTATTTACCATCAAAATCGGAGAGCCCTTTGACCAAGAGGTCTTTGATAACGAATTGCATAACATCTATGCCAAATATTTTGATGAAGGTTTTATCTATGTTTCAATTGTCCCGAATTATGTGAAAGAAGGCGATCAGCTGATTGTGAACCTGCAAATAAACGAAAACAACCGTGCCCGTATCCGTCAGATACATATAACCGGCAATAAAAGAACCAAGGAAAAAGTGATTAGGCGTCAACTGGAAGTTTCACCAGGTGATTATTTTCGCCAAAGTCAAGTGATGCGAAGCCAACAAAACATCTACAATCTGGGCTTTTTTGAACAGGATATCCGGTTGGATTACACTCCTGTAAATAACGATGGAGATATAGACCTGCAGTTTGATGTGGTAGATCGTTCCAGTGGAACTGCCAATGGAGGAGTAGGTTATAATTCTCAGGATAAATTTGTTGGGCAACTATCAGTATCCGAAAACAATCTGTTCGGGAATAACTGGTCTTCCAATTTAACCTGGGAATTTGGAGGAAACACCCAAAACTTTGAATTTGCCTTCACTAATCCCAATTTGCTGGATACGGACATTCTTTTGGGAAGCAATCTCTATTACACTAAAAAGACCTGGAGCTCTTTCTACTATGAGATTTTTACCCGTGGTGCCGGTTTAAGAGTGGGTAGAACTATTCCCTGGGTAGATAAAGCGCGTGCCGTTATAGGTTATTCATTATATTCCAAGAAGTATCGGATAACCGAAATGAGTTCCATTTTAGCAGATTCTACAGCTAATGCTACTTTGATAGAATTAAATCAACAGGGTTGGAGATATACCAGTGCCACCAGTTTAACCCTCAGCAGAGATACCCGCGATAATGTATTTTTCCCCACAAAAGGAAGCCAGTTTACTCTTTACAGTGAAATTGCAGGTGGTATTCTGGGAGGGAATTTTGATTACTTCAAACAAATTGCTCAGGTGAACTGGTATATGGATACCTGGGAGAAACTTATTTTACGCACAAAATGGCGTTTTTGTTATGTTACGCCTTATGGTCGTTCCGATGATGCTCCCCCGGATGAAAAATTCTATTTGGGAGGCACAGGTGCAGATGGAATAAGAGGTTTTCCCGATAGTTCCATTGGCCCTTCCGGGGGTGGAACAAGGGCAATCATCTTTTCCACAGAATTGGGTTATCCTTTGGGTAGTGACCAAATTATAGCTGTTGCCTTTTTTGATGCCGGCAATAGCTATAACAAAATGCGGGATTTCAATTTTCTGAATTTCAAGAAAGGCACTGGGCTCGGAATCAGAATTCGCAGTCCTTTCGGTTTAATCGGTTTTGATTATGCCTATAACATTAATGATGGCGGTTGGGAACCGCATTTACAGTTTGGAATAACTTTTTAAGATGATTAAGTATAAACACCTTTTCGGACCTGTAATGTCCCGTCGGTTAGGTATATCTTTAGGAATAGACCTTGTCCCTTATAAGTATTGTCCTTTAAATTGCGTTTATTGTGAAGTGCAAAGAACTACTCATCTGGTAACTAAGAGAGAGGAGTTCTATAGCATAGGGGAAATTTTGGCTGAGCTGGATAGCTTTTTAGCAACCAACCCTCACTTGGATTATATCACTTTTTCCGGAGCCGGAGAACCGACCTTAAATAGTTCTCTGGGAGAAATAGTTAGCTATATTAAAACCAAATACCCCGGCTATAAACTTGCTCTGCTTACAAATGGTATTCTTTTTTCCCAAGAGGAAGTTCGCAATGAAGTTCTGCCTTGTGATATTGTTTTACCCTCTCTTGATTCTGCCACGCAAGAGGGATTTGAGAAAATTAACCGTCCCTGTCCGGAACTAAAAGTGGAAGACCTCATTGAGGGTTTGATCCAATTCCGGCAAGAATATAAAGGCACAGTTTGGCTGGAAGTATTTCTGGTTTCAGGCATTAATACAGGTGATGAAGAACTTTCAGCTCTGGCAAAAGCTATCAATAGAATAAATCCGGATTTGGTGCAATTAAATTGCTTAGACCGTCCTGGTGCGGAAGATTGGGTTAAACCCTTACCACTAAATATTCTGAAACAAATTAAAGCTCAGCTGAAAGAACAGGTCTGCGTTCCGGTAGAAATTATCGCCAAAGTAAAATATAAACCCGCAGAAAGTCAGTTGGATTCTGAATTGATAGAGCTTTTACATAATACTCTGAAAAGGCGTCCTTCTACTGCCGAAGACCTTTCTGCAATGCTGGATATTCATATCAATGAAATTAGCAAAGTTCTGAGGCAATTGCACCTGGAAAAGAAAATTTCCGCCATCAGAGAAAGTAGGGGAGTATTTTATAAATGGATTTCTTAAATAATACTACAGCTATAATCACTGCTGCCGGAAGGGGAACACGCCTTCCTGGAAACAGCAAAAAACAATTTCGGGATTTGGCTGGAATTCCTATTATAATTAGAAGTATGGAGCCCTTTATGGCTTCCGAGCTGATTGATAATTTAATAATTACCGTTCCCGAACAGGACATTGGCAAAACGGAAGCCATCATCCAACAATGGTTTGAAAGCATAAGCAAACCCTATCTGGTAATTGCAGGTGGCTTGGAACGCCAGGATTCTGTTTTTGCTGCTTTGCAGGCCTGTCCTGAAGGAACTGAATATGTAGCAATTCATGATGGTGTGCGACCGTTTGTTTCGCAGGAATTGCTGGAACTGCTTTTTGCAGCGGTAATAATTGATAAGGCGGTTATTCCGGCAGGAAAGATTAAACATACGGTGATGCAAATTGAAGGGGATTATGCAGTTAACACGCTTCCCCGGCAGCAATTGATCAATGTTTTTACTCCTCAGGTTTTTGCTTATGCGTTAATTTTGGAAGCATATCAGCTGGCGGGTAACGAAAACTTTTATTCTACGGATGATGCTTCGCTGGTGCAGCATTTGGGAATGCCCATACGCTATATTTGGGATAATGATTTTAACTTGAAAATTACCGATGAGACAGACCTGTTTTTTGCCAGGCAGTTAATAGAAAAAAAGAAATTATAGAGGACATAACAATGTTACATTTTTTGTCTTTACGGCTTAAACGCTTGTTATCCAAGTGCTGTAACCTAAATTTATATATTCCTGTTCCCGTTTTAGGATTGGGTTGTGGTGTTTTGGGATTAGCATTACCCAAGGTCTCTTTGAAAATGGGTGAATATGCCTCCAAGCTACTTAAGGCATTGGAATATAGAGGTTATGACAGCACGGGAGCTGCTTTTCAAGGAGATACTACCGAAATTACTTTATTAAAAGATGTTGGTGCTCCCAGCACTTTAGTAAAGACCTTAGGTATAGAAAAACAGAGCGGTAAAATCTTCTGCGGGCAGGTGCGTTGGGCTACTTTTGGCTTTGTAGATAAGAAAAATGCCCAGCCCCACGAAGTAAAATGCAAGCGTCATATTTATGGTGCTCATAATGGTAACATCACCAATACCGGAGAACTAAAATCCTTTTTAGTGAACGAGGGTCACTTCGTGCAAAGTGATAACGACGGTGAAATGTTAGTGCACACCGTAGAACACTATTTTGATATTGAAATGGATAAGGCAGATAATCCTACGGAACCTGAATTACGGAAAAAATGTATGCGTCAGGCAATAATTCAAACCGCGGGTAAACTTGTAGGAAGCTATGCAGCCGTAATTGTTGATCCCGATACAGAAACCAGTTGGGCAATTAAAACCGGCAGCAGTTTATATTTTGGCATCGGTTTTCTGGCAGATATGCCTTTTGCCCTTGCCTCTTCCGATCTTACTGCCGTGTTGCGTTTTACCAAGCAGCTGGTCAATTTACGGGAGGGAGAATTTATTGAATATGATGCAGAACATTATCAGGTTTATGCACAAAAGAACTTAAAATTCAAGCGGTTAAATCAACCTAATGAAATTTGGCAGACCGGGGATAAAATTCCTGCCAAACCTGTTTATTCCAAATTGCGAGCCGAAGATGTAGAACTTTTACCTGAATATGAATATTTTATGGAGCAGGAAATATATGCTCAAAGCGAATCCACGGGTAAACTGATAAAACTTTTTCAGGGCGGTTCCAATACCGGCAAAAGAATGTTATCTTTAATGGCAAAAGAAGGTGTGCGGGATACAATTTTAGCAAAAACACAAAGCTTTTTAGCCATCAATACTCTGGCGGAGCGCAAGCAGATATTTAACGACCTTCTCAATTCCGATTTGTTTACGGAGTTCTTTAATAATGTTAGAAACACCTACAATGAATTCTTTGATGTTGCCGTGAAAGAAGGTTTTGAAAAGAAATACTTCTTTTCCAACGACAAGAATTTCTTTTTGGAAATGGTGAACGGCGAGTATGATTTGAAGAAAATCTCGTTGGCTAAAACAATGGATGCCCTGGCGGAAGAGATGAATGTGCAGGAATTTAATGAGAGTGTGGACAACTTTTTGCTGCTGATTAAAAATACCATCAGTAATAATCGGAATGCCTATTCCATAGCTTGCGGTACCAGTTTTCATGCTACGAAGATAGCCGCTCTCTTTTTCAATTCCATTGCCGGAATGGAGATAATTCCTATTTTACCTGGTGATTTCAGAGGAGAATATTCCAATTGCATTAAGGATAATGACCTTATTATTGGTGTTTCCCAATCCGGTGAAACCAAAGACCTGATAGATATTTTCAATGATATTGATGCCAAAGACCTGAATGTGCGTAAAGTAGTTTTGGTAAATAATATGAATTCTACTTTAGGACAGGAAAAAAGCGATGTGGCAATTCCTATTTTATGCGGACCGGAAATAGCGGTTCCCGCCACTAAGAGTTTTATGAATCAGATTACTCTTTTTTACTATCTGGCAATTAAAACGGCACAGATGCAGCTGAACGAAATGGATAATAATTTAACTGCAGAACAACGCAATAGCCGTCAACACGAAATTGATGAATACTATTCTTCTCTTTTTAAGATTCCTTCCCTGCTGAAAGAAACCCTGGATAATGTAAGCGGAGAAATAGAAATTATGGCAGGTAAAATGTATATGGAACCCTCCATCCATATCTTAGCTACAAAAATAAGCGGAGTTGCTATGGAAGGTGCCTTAAAAATAAGAGAGACGGTTTTAACGCATGCTGAAGGCAGAGAAGCATCCGAATTTAAACATGGTCCTAATACAATTTTAGGGAAAAATACCGTTTTCGGGGTAAAACATCTTCGCTCACTTCTGCGTTATTTCAGTGGAATTATTGATGAATTGGAAGCGCTTTGTAAGCAGGAGGGTATTCCTTCCAGCGAAACGAAAGAAATCTATAAAGCGTTGGCGGATTATATTTTCACTCACAATCAGCCCTTCAATTTATCCTTGCAGGGAACTAAAACCTTCAATAAGTTTGTTCAGGATAAGGATTTCTTTGAGCATCTCTATCGCAATTATCCGTTAGTTTATGTTACAGGTCCCGACGACCGCGATGTAAACCTTACTATTTCTCAGATAAATACTCATAAAATTCGGGGTGCCAATACCTTCGTTATTGCCGAAGAGAATGAACGGCTGCTGAAAAACGCTTCTGCCAAGCCCAACGAAAACAGTTATTATGCATGGTCATATATTATGTTACCCAAAACCGGTTCCTGTTTGATGACCTGTTTTTCTGCCACCATTGTTCTCCAGCTGCTGGCACTGAAAATGAGCGTTAGGAAAATGAAAAAACTGGATAAATTGGGAGTGCACGATCATGGTGTCCATCCCGATGTTCCTAAAAATGTATCCAAAAGTATAACCGTGGATTGAGTTTATGTTGCGTTGCGGTTTTGGCTACGATGTTCACTGTCTTGTTTCCGGCAGGGAACTTATTTTGGGAGGGGTAAAAATACCTTATCATAAAGGGCTAGTTGGCTATTCGGATGCTGATGTTCTAATTCACAGTATAATTGATGCTCTTTTGGGAGCTTTGGCTTTGGGAGATATTGGCACATTATATCCCGATAACGATTTATCTTATAAGGATATAGATTCCCGCATTCTTTTACGAAGAACTTACCCTTTAATTACGGAAAAGGGTTGGCTCCTAAATAATCTGGATGCCGTTATCTGTTGTCAGCAACCAAAACTTCAACCCTTTATTCAAGAAATGCGTGCTAACCTGGCAGAGGACTTGAATTGCGAAATAGGGCAAATCTCTATTAAAGCCACTACTGAAGAAGGTCTTGGCATCAGTGGAAAAGGAGAAGGGATTAGCGCATTTTGCCAGTTACTGCTTGTAACGGATAAAATATGAAGGCATTAGGAGTTATTGGTTATCACCGCACCGGTAAAACAACCGTGGCTACTTCCATCATCAAAGAATTGACCCGACAGGGCTATAATGTTTGTTCCATAAAAGATATCCATAGCGAAACATATCGTTCCGATACCGAAGGCAAGAATACTTTTCTGCATCAAGAGGCAGGAAGTAAAGCCGTTTTTGCTAAGGGGTTATATGACAGTGCATTGCTTTTTCCAAAATCCTTAAATTTAGCTGAGATGGTTTATTTTCTGAATGCTGATTATCTTATTATTGAGGGATTACAAAATGCACCCGTTCCAAAAATTGTATGTGCCGAAAATACAAGTCAACTGGAAGAACTGGTTGATGATACCTGTATTGGTATTTCCGGCATTATTGCTTCTCAAAGAGAGAGCTTTCAAGGTTTGCCTGTTTTTTCGTTGCCGGATGATTTGGCTGTTTTAATAAGCACCGTTCAAGAAAAAAGCTTTGATCTTTTGCCTGTAGCGGAACCGGAATGCTGTTCTGAATGCGGGAAGGATTGTTATACGATGGCAGGGGATATTGTTCAGGGTAGAGCTAAAAGGAGTGATTGCGTTTTAGATAACAAAGCGGAACTAAAACTTTGGGTAGGGGAGAGGGAAATAGTGATTGTGCCTTTTGTCCAAAAATTATTACAGGATATTGTTTGTTCCTTTGTGAATAACCTTAAGGATATTGATCCTGCCGGCAAGATTAAATTGGAGATTAAGCGTTGATTTCCAGGGAAGAATATTTTTCCAAGCGTGATCCCTCTGCCTTTCCTTTTTGGCAAAAAGCAACTATCGGCATTGCCGGAGCGGGAGGTTTAGGTTCCAATATAGCAATTTCTTTAGCCCGAGCTGGCATCGGAACTTTAATTATTGCTGATTACGACATTGTAACCTTGGAAAATCTTAATCGCCAGCAATATACTATTGCCCAACTGGGCAAACTGAAAGTGGACGCCTTGGCAGAAAATATTCGCTCTTTTAATCCATTCATTAATCTTGTTTTACATTCGGTTAAAATTACTCCTGCTAATTTTGACGCTATTTTTAAAGAGGCAGACCTGCTTCTGGAAGCAATGGATGAAGCAGACCAAAAAGAGATGTTAATATCCTGTTGGCTATCTAATTACTCCAAGAGACACATCATTGCCGCTTCCGGAATAGCGGGTTTCGGAAAAAATAAAAACATTCATTGCGAACATTACGGTTTCTTGCATCTAATAGGTGATATGAACAGCGAATTGCAAAAAAAAGTAAGCCCAATAGCAACTCGGGTAGCAGTTGTAGCTAATATGCAGGCAAATTTGGCTTTGGAACTACTTGCTGAACCAAAAGGAAAATAGATATGACAGCCGAACCTAATTTTTTTGTAAATGGACATAAATTAACCTGGAAGGAAGGACTCGTTGTTGCTGATGCCCTAAAATTGATGAATTATACCTTCAAAATGCTGGTTATTAAAATGAACGGGGAACTTATAAAAAGAGAAAATTGGCAGACCACTCCCATTCCTGAAAATGCCGATATAAAAGTAATCCATCTGATTAGCGGTGGCTGATGAATATTAAAGGTTAGCTGAGTCCCTACTCTCAATTTTAATCCTGTTCTTTTTCTATAACCCTCTATAGCGGAAGCTCAATTTTAGATTGCCAATGCAGTTTTCAACCTAAATTATTAGAACCTGAGCCCGCCCTCAATATTTAGACCTCCAATATCGTCATATTCGTCTTCAACTCCCCAGCTACTTTTAAACATCTTGGAGTATTTTAGCTCAACAAAAATAATCTTATATTGTAAACCGCATAAACATTGAAAACCGGTTTCACTGTCATTTCTTTCAGACCAACTGGAATATTGATACCAATAAGAATCTGTTATTTCTTCGTCCATAAAATATTGTCCGATACCTAAGCCAAAGTAAGGTATTACCTTGTGATTATAGCTTTGCTTTTTATAATATCCAGTAAGAGTAACTGGCATAATGGATATATCATATTTATACATATAATAATAATAATCATATTCCGAGCTATTACTATATCTTTCAATACTAAATCCGATGCCGTATTTGTTTTGCGACCAGAAAATCAATTCGCCGCCAAAGATAAATCCCTTACCATATCTATCAGAAAGAAGATCAAAATTGGGTTTCTGATAACCAATTTTTAGTCCGATATCAAATTTATTGGTTTTTTCTGCAGGGCTGGCAACAATTTCTGTTTCAATTTCTGTTTCCGGCTCTTCATAGCGTTGAATTGTTATTGGTCTTTCATTTGGTTTATCCAGATCAATAACGATATCCCGGATATTGCTTTTAGCTATTTTTTTCTCAATTCCTGTTTCGTCTTTAATTGTTACGCTGTTAGCATCATCCAAAATTAAAGAACCTTTTACTTCAATTCCGCTTTTTAAAGTTATAATTACTCTCTGAACATCTTTTTTGGTTGCCAATCCTTTATCTATAGAAAGGATCAGGTCTCGCGGAATGCTATTCTCAATTCCATTTTGGTCAATTATAATAACCTTGTCTATTTCTTCTCTGCTAATGTGTCCATAAATTACACTTCCATTAGTTAATTTGATGGTATCGGATAGTAAACCCGGACTAAGCAAAATTAGAAGAACGCCTATTAAAAGCAAGCCATAAATGCGTTTCATAATTTGAACCTCCATTTTTTGCTGAAGCTTTTATAAGCTCCGCATTTTTTTCAGGAAAAAATTAAGTCCTCGTCGTTTCTAAGCATCCTCCATCTACCCTGAACAAACAAGCTACAATATTCTTTCGTCTTTTCGGGACAAAATAATCTTAACTCCTCTTTAACTCTTTCCCTCTATGTAAAAACTATATCTTTTTGGCTTTTAAGCAAGAAAATTTTATGCCATCCCGATTATTTTGTGCAGCTGCAATGTCAATTTTGCTTTCATTCCATCTTCCAGCATCCAACCAGCCAATTCTTTCGGGCTTAAAACATCCGTTACCGGAGAAAAATGAACTGTGGCAATATTCGGTTTGTTTTCTCGCAGGAACTGAAGGGCAAAATTATAATCCATTTTATCCGTTAAAACAAACTTAAGTTCATCTTGAGGATTTAGATATTGCAGGTTTTCCGGCAGAAAACTGTTTTGCATTCCGCTGCCTGGAGTTTTAACATCCACAATTTTAATTAAATAGTTCGGGACATTTGCCAGAGACAGGGCTCCATTGGTTTCCAGTAAAATTTGGTAGGATAAATTATGCAGTGTGTCAAACAAGGCATCCACATCTTCCTGGAGGAGAGGTTCGCCGCCGGTAATTTCAATAAGGGAGCAAGGGAATTTTTTAACTTCTTCCATTATAGAGCTGATAGCCATTGATTTTCCTTTACCGAAGGCATATTGAGTATCGCAGTAAAAACAACGCAAATTGCATTCAGAGAGGCGGATAAAAATACAGGGATAGCCACTGTAATTAGATTCGCCCTGTAAAGAATAGTAAATTTCAGTTACATTCAAGTGTTTTTCCATCTTTTATCCCGATAATATTTTCTCACAGATTACACGGATTTCACAGATTTCAATAAATAAGAAAAGTTTTCCAAACTCACCATCTCGCCATCTCACCATCCTGCCATCTCACCATTTTGCCATCTCGCCATCTTGCCATCTCACCATCTCGCCATCTCGCTATCTCACCATTTCGCCATCTTGCCATCTCACCATCTCGCCATTTCGCCATCTCACCATTTCGCTATCTCGCCATCTCGCCATGCTACATTTTTCGTTTTCCCTACCCTAAAACGGTAAATACGGAAAGTCCTTATGATATCCTAAGACCTCATCAATCTGCTCATTCAAATCCATGGGGTCGCCAATCACGAATTTTTCTTTATTACCAGTGCGAAAAGTGCTATACAGTTCATCATCCAAATTAAGCAGTTCCAGCCATTCGCTATCCCCGAACCGGGGTATTCCATCTACAATTAAAAGCTGAATAGTAGCCGCTTCCAAAGTATAAAGATTTTCGTAAGGATCGCGTTCCGTCTTATCCACCAGCAATAAATTACGGCATTTATCGGGGTTTATAAAAGCGAAATATTGAGGCAGGTAAAGGGCAGTTACAGCATTCACAGTAGCCATCCGGTAAATTTCCTTAGCGGGAATTTTTGGGAAGACCTCTCTGATTTTCAGGAATTCAGCAATCAGATTTATTCCTCCGGACATAGTTGAATCGGTTCCTATGCAGACATTTACCTTGCTTTTCAGAGCTGCATCAATCTTAATTGTTTGTCCGATAAGAAAGAAATTGGAGGAAGGGCACCAGCACAAAGAAGCTTTTGCCTTTGCCACTTCATCCATATCTTCAGCGCTTAGGGCAATGCCATGGATTATCAAAGTGTTTTCTTTCAGCAAGTCCATTTTTTTCAGCTGAGCAAATTCCCCTTTTGTAATATCATCTATTCCTTCACCCAAATGCACAATGAAAGGCATCTTTCCCTTGGTAAGTTCCATTTCTTTTTGCGGAGTTTCACCTCCCCACCAGTTTCCCAAGGTTAAAGAATGGCACTGCCGAAAGTTTTTAGACACAATAATAGGCATTGCTTCATAATAGGCATCAACCTGATTGGGGGAATGATCTTGCACTACGCTGCACCCGCAAAACAAACTTTTATAGGCACCCAGCTTGGTAATGACTAAAGAATTTGGTTCCTCTAAACGAAAACCACCGTTATTATGCCAAAAAATATCCCTTTCCTTGAAGGCAAAGGATTCCTTCATATCTTCAACCCAAATATGAGAATTTTTGTAAGGACGGTTATCTCCTGCGCGGGGAACCCAATTACTAATTAAATGGTCATGGGAATTAATTAAAGGAGTGTAGGCAATGGCATTGGGGCAATCTTTGTGCAGGGGTAATTCCTCAAAGAGAGTTCCCCAAAGTTGTAAGCCGATATCCTGCTCAATTCTATCAGGACTGATAACGCTAATTGCGGGTTTAATAATCATACTCGTTGTTCTTTAATCCTTTTTGTTAGTTTGGGAACAATTTCAAAAATGTCACCTACGATGCCTAAATCGGCAACTTTAAAGATAGGTGCATCAGGATCTTTATTGATAGCAATGATATAATCGGAACTGGACATTCCTGCCAGGTGCTGAATTGCTCCGCTAATTCCAACTGCTATATATATTAAGGGTTTAACGGTTTTGCCCGTTTGCCCTACTTGATGGGAATAGGGTATCCATTCAGCATCTACAGCTGCCCTGGAAGCTCCGACAGCTCCTCCTAAAGATTCTGCCAGTTCTTCAATTAAGGCAAAATTCTTTGCCTCTTTCAAACCCCTTCCTCCGGAAACGATGATATTGGCTTCGGTAATATTAATCAGATTGGATTTTTCTTTTTCAAAGCCAAGCCACTGTGTTTTGTCCTCTTCCAAATCAAAATTGATCTGTTCCTGAATTACAATTCCATCGCGAGTATCATCGCGCACAATGGGATTCATCACTTTATGACGAACTGTAGCCATTTGAGGACGGTTATTAGCTGTTTTTATAGTAGCCATAATATTTCCCCCGAAAGCAGGACGAGTTTGCAGTAAATCGCCCGTTTCAGGATCAATGGAAAGACCTGTGCAATCGGCAGTTAAGCCGGTATGCAAACGAATTGCCACGCGGGGTATAAAGCTTCTTCCCAAAACAGTGGCTCCCGCAAGAATTACCGAAGGTTTATATTTAAGAGCAAGTTCGGAAAGGGCTTTAGCATAATATTCATCTTGAAAATGCTTAAGCACGGGGTCATCAACTTCAATCACCTGGTCGGCACCAAAAGCAATAAGCTCGGATGAGAGCTCTTCAATCTGATTGCCTAAAAGAACGGCGGAAAGTTCAGTTCCCAATTCATCAGCAAGTTCACGCCCTTTTCCTAAAAGTTCAAAGACGACGGGGGCAATAACTCCTGCTCTTTGTTCGGCAAAAACCCAAATTCCATTGTATTCGCTTTTATCAATTGCTTCCGTTTTTGCCTTACGGAGTAAAATTGCCTCAAACGGACAGGCAGAAACACAGGCACCACATAAAATGCACTTATCCGGGTCAATTACAGCAAGCTTCTCTTCAATTTTTATGGCATCATAAGCACAGGCACTTAAACAGGCACCGCAACCGACGCACTTTTCCAATAATACTTCAATCATAAATATTCTCCTAATCTGCATTTATTTTTATTTGCTTTTTCTGTCAAGTCCAAATTCAATTGGCATTCCCATATTTTTTTACCGGAACCTTATTTTCATTTGATGCTGGTCGATACGTTCTGCTAAGCTTAGTTTTCGTTTATACTGGATAATAAAGTTAATGCATACTGAAATGACTTCAGCTATTCTATAGTATATGAATTCTTTAGGTATAGATAAATCTTCTTTTTTGTAGTTTATTATTTTAGGGAATCCAACAGCGAATTTGGCAAGATACTTTTTAGACACATAGATGAAGAACAATGCTAAAGCCATGAAAGCATTAAGATTTTTCATACCTTGATAGCTACCCAATCTCATGGTTTCCCATTTCATACTTTGCTTCATTTGACGATGAACTTCTTCAATTGCCCAACGTTTTTTATAAACAACTATTGCTTTCGCAACCAGCTCCAAATCAAGCATATCCTGGCTTGCAAAATCACATAATAGATAAAAGTCGTTTCTTTTTTGAAAACCTTTTCTAAAGATCCGCGATACAACCAAACTAATCTCTACTGTATTTGATTTTTTACTGGGATGGTCATCGGTTCTGACATTAATTCTTCTGGTGGCGCAGTGAAATACTTCATTTGCTTTGAGCCCAGGCAATTCATACTTGAACTCCATTTCGTTTACGATTTTGTTGAAATTGATTTCTTCAAATCCTTCTTTAACAGCTCGATCACCCTTGCCACGAATGACAAAACGAATCCCATTGTTACTTAAAAACTCTATCAGCTTACGGTCATCAAATCCTCTATCAAACACATAAGTGCCTTTACCGTTAAAGGCCAACTCCATATCGATAATTGCATCTTGCATAATCTGTTTAGCTGAGTCATATTCCATATTAGGTGCAATCAAACGACTAAAAACTGGTAAGAGCATATATGAATCTTTGTTGGGAGTATAGGCCACAATGTTGACTAATAGATACCCATTGGTACTTTTACCTTCGCTACCATTATAAATCTTCTGCAAACCTTCCATCTTTTTTGCATAGGGTTTTTCAATGTCACTTTCATCAACGATGAAGATGGTTTCATCTGTAATATAGGGTTTTGCCAACTGTAACAGCGTTTTACCAATGTGCTCAACATAGTCGTCGTCGCGCAAATTCCGATATAAACGCTCAGAAGAAGATTTGGTGGATACATTATCTTGGATAAATTTTGCGATATTATGTACAGAAGGTGATCCAGTTCCACACAATCCCATTAGCATATCTTTTATGAATTTTTGTTTGGGTTTAGAAAGTCCTTCTGCTGCTTTTTTACTGAAGCAAGATAATCTCCCTTGTACGAATTCGGTGGTTTCATTCTGTATTGCTATCATTGTGGTCTCCTTATGTTTAATTGATCCCATAATTGTGAGACCGCCATTTTTGTAAAGCTTTTTTTTTCAAATTATTATAATAGTTTTTTGTCCAAAAAAATGAGTTATCCACAGGGTAAATCCAGCGTTATTTAAACTATTTTTAAAATTTAGACACAAAGTTCATCTCACTCCCAAGAAAATGCTTCTATTAGAGTATTATGTGCTTTAAATGGCATAAAATTCTCGATTGCCAATTTTGTTTACGAAAATTTTTGAGGGAAAATCCATTTT
>DAONFA010000027.1 GCA_035403355.1 Candidatus Cloacimonas sp.
GACCTCCTGGTCAATCCCTTCTTGTGCTTGGACGACGAGGACATCGTCCTTCCGAATAGAAAAGCCCCTTAGGGCGACACAAAAATAGCGATGGTGGCGTAAGCCCCTCGGGAAATGCAAGCTACAATATCTTTTCATCCTTTTTCCCCTTTCCTGAAAGCCCCTTAGGGCGACACAAAAATAGCGACGGTGGCGTAAGCCCCTCGGGAAAAAATGTTATTCAATTAAACTGATTGCTTTTCCTTCAGCGTTCACTTCAATTTCAGCAATTTGCTTGTAAGCGTTATCCCTCCTGTTTCTATACGGCAAAAATAAATACCGTTCCCAACCTGACGACCCGCAATATCTGTTCCGTTCCACTCCAGTTCATAATTTCCGGCTTTTTTATTTTCTTTCTGCAAGGTTGTAACCTTTTGCCCCTTAAGATTATAGATGGACAGAGTTATTTCTCCGCTTTCCGGCAGGGTAAACTTTATTTTCGTTTTAGCAGAAAAGGGATTGGGATAGCTGGAAAGTGCAATATTTGGTGCTGGAATAACCGGATCATCACAATCAACAATAGGATTTGGCTTTTGCAAAAGCAGTTCTATTGCGGCAGCACCGGCAATTCCTCTACCTAAAGCATCAGTCCAAATCCGGTTTGGTTCAGAAAGCCAGCTGTGACCACAAGCAGCATTTTGGTCAAAGGCAATATTCTGATATTCAAACAGGTTCAAGATCACTGCAATTTGTCCTGAAATATGCGTGGTATCAGTAACCGGATAAATATAATTCGGATCGTAGGTAGCATTAAAGATATAACCTAAATCCAGCAAAACCTGATCGGTTATAGTGTTTGGGGTAAAACGATTGATTTGTGCAGTTACCAATCCCGGAATTTCAGGTTCACCCCAGGAATCGGGAGAAAACCTGAACCGAAGTCCTTTCACAATGTATTCCTGAGTTCCCAAATCCATATCTATGGCTACTGTCACCGGAATTGCCCCTCTTCCATATTCAAACCAAATTGGAGAAGAAGAAAGCCAGGAAAACCAGTTTTGCATATTTGGATCAATTATTCGGTAATAGATATTCAGGTTTGTAGTTAATTCCGAAGAGGATACAGCCGTAATTCCAATATTATGAACTCCGGGGGTTAATAAGGAACTATTAATAATACCGGTAAAGGGCTCGCTATTTGCCGTGTAAACCAAACTTCCATTTAAAGAATATTCCACTCTTAATAAAGCATTGGCAGGATCGGTAAGCTGAGGTTCTATTTCAATTGTTGCCAAGGGCAGCATAGAACCGCTGGCAGGAGTTATGGAACTAATTACAGGAGCCATTGTAGCAGCAGGAGAAGAAATTGTGAAACTGATGGTCTCCCCTGTTTCAGTTATATTATTGATGTTCACGGGAAAAATAGTTCCGTCATTGAGAAAGGGCTGCGGATTGGTATATACATTGAAAGCAGTTCTATAGCTATCAGCACTGAAAGTTGCTTCGGCAACTAATCCGTTATTAGTAACCGTTCCGTTGGGTCGGTAAACATAAATTTCATCGGGAGGTCCATCAGCATTGCCATCATACTCTTGATCAACTCTATAAATCAATAGCCCCGAACCAGGTAATTTATCTTCAAAAATATCACTGCTTTTCTTCCTGTATTCAAAAAATAGATACTGATTGGCATAACCGGCAATAGGATATTTAAAAACATTATTAGTATTGGAAGTTACGGGATTTAAGGTATAAGTATTACCAATTTGAATTTCGGGAACAGCGGAAATCCATTCGCCATATTGATATTTCATATACATTAAAGGATGCGCATCTCCACTTTCCATAATATCCCAACAACCGACAGGCGTTATACCGTTAAAAGTGTAATGATATAAATCTGGTGCCCCGGCACTGTGGAACATTTCATGGCAAAGAGTGCATACATCATTCTGGTCTTCAGGTTGAAAAGTAAAATCCCAAACCCTTTTTCCGTTAATATATGTATGATAAGTATATAAACCCCAACGGTGTGCCCAAAGAAGATCAGACCAGGCAGAATGAGGTCCCCTGATGATAAAACACACATTATCCACATAATTATCGTTATCGGCATCAATATTTAAAGAGGTGGGAACCTGGGAAGAAATAGCATATATTGCATCGTTAAGAAGGGTGTGTTCCCGTTCTGTTCTATCATATTCATCCCAATAGCCATTAGTATTTGTAACCGCATTATAGGGAAGAAAATAACTACGGGGATGGCTATCCTGATAGGATAAATTTATATCATCCGCACAAACCGGATAGTGATATGTCATATAATGCAATTGATTGTAACTAACTTTCTGAAAATAGCTCCGTAAGCTGACTGCATTATCTCCAACCTCATTAAAACGAGCATTATATACAGAGCGGGGAATTTCAAATTCGGTCTGATCGCTAAACCGAATGTAAACACATAAGTTATTTACAGAGCCGGTATTAGGTCCGCGTTCATTGCTTCTTTTATGCGTCTTCATAAAGTCAATTTTTCTCTGCCTTGCTTCCCGGGATATATCAATATTGGGCGCTAAACCTATTTCTTCAGGGTTTACTGTCCCATAACGATACACCGAAGGAACCGGTTCAACCTGATTTACGGTTGCATAATAGTAATAGCCGTCAACGGAACTTTGAATAACAGTAAAACCTTTCGCATCATGTAAACGATTGGTATATTCATCACCACTGGCAAACAGATTTAAAACTGAACCATCAGGTTGAGTTACAGCTGAGGGAAGATTCCAAAAAGGAGCTCCGCAACATAAAAGGGGAAATAAACTTACTACGACGACAAGATATTTCTTCATTTCTATCTCCTGATACAAAATAAAGCAATATTCATACCTGTTCCAGGAAAAAGACAAAAGGGCATAAAGGCAGTTGAAGAAAAACGGTTCGGTATATTCCTATTTTACCGGCTTAAACTGCTAACTCAAAACCCAGCTTGCCCTTGGTAAATAGAAGCAATATCAATCCTGAAAAGAACCCGATATTTTTCCAATAACCCTCCGATATAAATCCCGTATCGTTCCCATATCACGATACGGGAATGATACCGGAATCTCATCTCCCGCATAACGCAAAAAAAAGGGAACTGCTACGCTTTTTGTTTTAACTCACAATTTTGAAATGAGGAGAACAGTAATAATCGGGTTGCCAATGTTTGTAATTCGTGGTTTGTGGTTACAGAGAGGGCTGTGGCAAAATTGTAAGTCAAAACAAACATAAAAAACGCCCTCACTGCCAAAATAACCCGTAGGTAAGGTATAAGTTATTTCGGCAGTGACGACTCTTAACTTAAGGGATGAACAAAATCCTCCCTCCGTGGAACTTAGCGAAGTCCCTGGGACATTGCCTCTCCCAGATCAAAGATAGGCAGATAGATAACGACTATTATACTGCCTACAATAACAGCCATAAAGATTATCAAAAGCGGTTCTATCAACGAAGTTAAGCGGTCAATAACGGAATCCACAAGTTTTTCATAGAATTCTGCTGCTTTAGACAGCAATTTATCCATATCCCCTGTTTCTTCGCCAGTGGAAATCATTTGCAGCAATGTAGGCGGAAACATTCCAGTTTTGCGGAAAGAATTAGCTACGCCATAGCCCTCTTTAACCATCACTCTGGCTTTACGCACTGCACTTTCTATAACTGCATTCTGGACAACATTTTCGGTTAATTCCATAGTATCCATAATAGGGACTCCGGCAGCCATCAAAATACTGAAAGTCCGGGAAAATTTACTCATAATGGAATTGGAAATTACCTTACCGATAACAGGTATTCTCAGTTTAACAGTATCAAAAATATAACGTCCCTTATCTGTAAGATTAACCAGGAAGAAGGTAAGGATTACCAGCAGCACAATAATTATAAACATAAATACATTATTAGTGATAAAATTGCTGATACTTATAGCCACTCTTGTCGGTGCCGGTAAATCGGCATGGAAATTGGCATACACATCAGCAAACATAGGAATGATGTAATAGAACATTCCCCATACCACAAAGAAAAGGAATATAATAATGAATATAGGATAAGCTAAAGCGCTGTAAACTTTACGCCTGGTATCTTCAATTTTTTCCAGATAATCGGCTAATTCATCCAAAACCGTATGTAGGGTTCCAGAAACCTCACCAGCTGTAACTAAAGCTACATATAGCGGATTAAAAACCCCTGGATGTTGTTGCATTGCTTCGGAAAGAGAATAACCTTTGCGAATGTCATCTGAGAGTTTACGCAGAACTTTGGCAAATTTTTTATTCTTTTCTTCTTTTTCCAGGTCTGTAATAGCTTTTTCAATAGTGAGACCTGCTGAAAACATAGTAGAAAGCTGACGGGTAAAGAACACCAGGGTCTTTAAGCTTACCCCGGTTCTAAATTTATAGATAGCCAGCATAACTTTATCAAAGAGAGAGAGTTTGCCCTTAAAAGCACCCTCGGCAGCAGCTTTCACGCTGATGATGGTATTGCCTTCTTTGGAAAGTTTATCTACCGCCACATCAAGGGTATCCGCTTTCAGCATACCCTCAATTCTGGCTCCCTTGGCATCTTTAATGATATAGGCAAAATTTGGCATAGTGAGTTACCTTCCCGAAATTTATTACTCAACCACGGTCATTTTTATGACTTCCCGGATGGTAGTGATTCCTTTTTTCATTTTGTTTATGGCAGCATCGTGAAGAGTGCGCATTCCATTTCTTATAGCTGCTTCCCGAATTAGGTCTTGATTTCCGCCTTCATAAATAATACTGCGGATATCAGGATTGATCGTTAACAGCTCAAAGATGCCTTCTCGTCCCGAAAAACCCGTATTATCACAATGGACACAACCGGCTCCGATTTTGAAATTGATTTTACTTGCTTCTTCCTTTGTTAAACCGGCATCACTGATTTCCTGATCGGTAGGAGTATAATCCCTTTCACAGTGTTTACATATTTTCCGCACTAACCGTTGTGCCATCACTAAAGATAAAGAAGAACCAACCAGATAGGGTTTGATGCCTATATCTATCATACGGGTAATGGTGGCAGGAGCATCATTAGCATGCAAAGTGGTGAAAACCAGATGACCGGTTAACGAAAATTTGATAGCTATATCGGCTGTTTCCTCATCCCGAATTTCTCCAATGAGAACAATATCGGGGTCTTGACGCAAAACGGAACGCAAGGCAGAACCGAAAGTGAGACCTATCTGTTCTTTAGTTTCAATTTGCGTTACCCCTTCCAGACGGTATTCAACAGGGTCTTCTACTGTAATGATGTTAGATTCTATATCTTGAATTTCTTTTAGCGAAGCGTGAAGAGTGGTGGATTTTCCGCTTCCGGTAGGTCCTGAAACAATAATAATGCCATAAGGACGGCGGATAACCTTTTTGAAGATTTCCATATCTTCCTGTTCAAAACCGAGGGTAGTAAGTTTGAAACCGAATTCCCCTTTATCCAAAAGACGCATCACTACCTTTTCTCCCAAAACAGTAGGAGTAATAGAAACACGCACATCCACACTCTTGATAGAGGTCTTTAAAGAAATATGACCATCCTGAGGTAAGCGACGCTCGGCAATATTTAATTTACTCATCACTTTAATCAGGGATATTAAACTGGGATGCATTCCAATTGGAGGAGTCATAACTTCTCTTAAAGCACCGTCAACACGAAAACGGATGCGGGAGACCTTAATCATCGGCTCTATATGTATATCTGTAGCTCCAGCTTTAATTGCTTCATTGATTATGAGGTTAACCATCTTCACAACCGGTGCATCTACATCTTCAGTAGCTGCAGCAATAGTGATTTCGTTCTCATCCTCATCAACCGCTACAAATTCAAAACCGCCTACCGCGTCTTCCACCTGACTGGTAGTACGAATACTTTTATAATATTTTTCTATGGCATCGTGTAAAGAAGAATCGCCAATTAAAACGGGCTTAATGTTTTTCCCCAGGAGTTTCTTTAAGCTATCGGAAACATTCAGATTCTCGGGATCGGTCATTGCTACAACTACCCCATCACCCTCTTCCCGTAATGCCAAAACTCTATTCTCCAAAGCATACGGTTCGGGAATTAAACTGACAATACTTATATCCAGGTCCATCAGTTCGTTATCCTGAACAACATCATAGCCCAATTGTTGATGTAAAGCGGCAAGTAATTCATTTTCAGTTAAATAACCCAGCTTGATAAGTGTCTCGCCCAATTTTAAACCGAAATTACTCTGTTTTACCAATGCTTCTTTTACTTGTTCTTCTGTTGTATATGCCTCGTGCACAAGAATTTCTCCCAGCCGGGCAAATTGTGGATTATAAACCATTACTTTATCCTTATTATGAAATTCACAGGTTATCCCGAACTTGCGGATCGGATATTCAAACAATTACTTTGTTAAATATCCAACCCGCAATTCGGATTATTTTATACTTAATTATTACCAGGGCGCAGTAGGATCAAACATAACTATCGTAACCGTAGTTTCTCTGGTAAGCAACGCTTCTATCAGTGTTCCTCTGAGGCGCATTGCTTTGGGCTGCGGTAAACCTTCAATCGGAGGAATACATTCTTGCGGTTTAAATGCAACCTTGGCAATAGCATAACCATTGGCATCAGTTCGCAGCAACCAATATTCGTTCGGTGGTGATGATGGATCATAGATGGCATTGGGACTATAGATGAAATGTCCCCCATCCGGAGCCAGGAACATTACCTTGGCATTACTAACTTGACACCCCTGCCCATCAGTAACATAGAAATAGATATCTGCGGCTTCATAGCTTACTTGAGCCAAGTCATACATCAATACTGCCGGTTGCGGCTCTATGTATGCCTCAGGTCCATTTAAAGGTAAAATGCATGGAGTATCTCCATAAATCTCGTTACCTGCAGAATCATTACCGCAGCTGGCGTGAATTGTAATGGTTTGATAGGTTAAAGTTCCATTATAAACAACATAGGTATAGGCAATACCAGCTGTAGAATCACCTTCAGCATTTATATTACCCGTATAGGATTCGGCAATAACTTGACAATTTATAGGATCGCCATTATTAGGGATAGAAAACCAAACAGTGGTTCCCCAATCTACAGGGTTATTATAACGGTCTTTAACATTAGCACCACATTGTACACGCCATAAACCACCGCCCAAATTAACCCCGGTATCAAAGCCGCTGACGAACGAAGTTATTCCTCCTAAAACTGGAGGACCTGCATGGATTACGATATTGGTTTTTATGGAATAAATATAGCGGGTCCCATCTGCATTAACCCAAGATGCTTTAATTCTTATTATCCCGGATTCTGTTCCGCTATTAACCGAAACCTGTGCTTCTCCACCGCTGGAGGTAACTTCAACAGAATCACCTGGAGCATAACCATTGATATTAGCCCCCAGAGGAGGATTTGGATTATCTATTTTAAAGTATATCTTTTGCGGGGAATCTATCAAATTACCGTTAATATCTCTCAATTTAACTCTTAAAATTGCAGATTGCAAACCCCCGGTATTAGCTACATTCAAGTTTATCTGGCTTTGCTGAGTGAAATCCAAAGAGTATAATTCGCTGGAGGTTATCATAAAAACAGTAATTGCCTTCAATGTATCGCCATTAGCGCTTGCCTGGATGTTAGCTGCCCCCGCAGATAAACCCGGAGTAAACCTGACAGAGGCAACTCCATCGGATTGGGTATTTTGAGTAACTGTTTGTGTAGTATTTAAAAAAGAACCCAAATCAGTAGTGAATTTCACTGGCTCACGAGGACAGGGATTATAGTAAGCATCTGATAGCTCTGCATGAACGAAGATCCAGTTGGGACTATTAACAGAACTGGTATCTGCCTCTACTAAGTTATCATTCACTTGCACATAAGTTTTCAGCTGTATTTTTGAAGGATTTCCCGGTTCAATCACAATTACCCTTGAGTCCGAAGCTTCTCCAATCGTAGCTGTAATTATGGCTTGTTCTGCCCCCGGCATAGTTGTGGCATGAGTTCCGGAATTGTATTTTACTGTAGCTCGCCCATTATAAGTTCCAGCTATCGTAGTTGCGCCTATTTCGCTCCCGGCGCTATCTACAAAGTAACCCTTTTCGTTACAACTGAAAGTAATTAATGTATTATTGGGAACTGGCTGCCCTTCTACATTGGTAGGAATTGCAATTACATCTATCACTTGCATAATAGCCATATTAAAGGGTGTATCGGGACGCGGAAGTTTCAGTTCAACATTGTCAACCTCAGGAATTTCCCTTACTTCTACATTAACTGCAGTAGAATCCTGCCAGATTAAAGTGTCGCCACTGGCATCATAATTTCTCACTATGGCAGAAATCGTAGCCATCCCTATATCACCTCCATACCAGTAAAATGTAGTTTTGGCAACTCCACTGCTATCGGTAGGAACATCAGAGATAATTCTACCTAAATC
Source organism: Candidatus Cloacimonas sp. (assembly GCA_035403355.1). NCBI lineage: Bacteria > Pseudomonadati > Candidatus Cloacimonadota > Cloacimonadia (SeqCode) > Cloacimonadales (SeqCode) > Cloacimonadaceae (SeqCode) > Cloacimonas (SeqCode) > Cloacimonas sp. (SeqCode). The sequence continues at coordinate 8,453 of DAONFA010000027.1, forward strand.
GGTTTTAAATTTTACCATTTGGTTAACAACCCCAAAGCCCTCTCCATCTTTCACTTCTGCCTCTATAATAGAATAGGTTATGCCATAATCGGCATAAATGGTTTCCGGGCTTGCCATTATGGAGGTTATATATCTTTCCGCTGATGCCTCAGGTGGCAAAGGAACCGGTGCTACAATAGGCGGGGGGTTTCTTTTATCGCAACTCGCACTGAAACTGACCAATACTATCAGCAACAAGGTGAATATTGACATTAAGGAGCTATATTTTTTCATTTTTACTCCTCCTTCTCTTCTTCTTCATATTGAATTAAAGAGCGAGTTAACCGTTCGTCCAGCTTGGGTGTAGGAGCAGTTTCCTGCATAGAAACAAGCCGGGGGGTTATTTCTATAATTAAATCAGTATTTTCCACCAATTCATAACGATGCTGGAAAATCTTGCCAATAATAGGTAATTCACCCAATAGAGGGATTTTATCAACTTTATTAGTGATGTTGGAATTTAATAATCCACCCACAATAATCTTATGTTCATTAGGAACTGTTACTGCAGAAGTTACCCGGCGAACTTTCGTGCGGGGGACATAACCACCTACCAGTTCAGTTACCGAGCTAACTTCCGGATTTATGTTCATCGTGATATTACCATCCTGATTAACTTTGGGCGTAACATTTAGAATAATTCCTGTTTCGGAACGCTCAACCAGCAACTGATTTTCTTTATCAGTAACTACAAATGGAACAACCTCACCGATATGCATTGTGGCAAGTTCTCCGCTTAAAGCTGTTACTCTTGTATCGGTAAGCAACTGAGCAGCATTATTTTCCAGTAACCAGTCAATTGTTACATCAAAGGCAGTAAGCTGACGACTGAAATGACCAATATCATCCAAACCCGTAATGCGTTGGAAATATTGTTCATCAGGTATAACTCCAAAATCGGTAGGATCGCCATGAGGCAAATAACCGTTTGCATCAGTGTAATTATAAGGCAGCCCGGTTCCGTATTGATTTACCGGGTCCTCTGCCAAAATAGTTGTTAAATGATTCAGTTTACTCCAATCCACACCAATTTGCTGAGCATCATTGATATGCACTTCAATCAAACGCACTCGGATTTCCACTTGCTGCTGTTGAGTATCAATTGATTTTACCAGCTGTTCCACTTCATTAAAGGTCTCCCGATTGCCGTAAACCATTATTGCATTCTGACCTTCTATGGCAGTTATTTTACCTTTGGTATCCTGGAGAGCAGTGCTCACTTTTTTAGCATCCAGATTATTCAAGAAAATAACATTACTCCGTTCGCCCATTTCTTCCATTATGTTTTCTTTTTGCCCCACTAAAAAAGTGTTAGAGCCAATAACACGATAGGATAAGCCAGCAGAGCTCGCAACCAGAGAAACGGCTGTTTCAATTCCTACATCTTTGATATTAATAGTAACTCTTTTCTCTTCTTTCTCGGTAGTTCCTGCCTGATCAACAGCCAGAACGATATTTGTGTTGCTCAATTTAGATAGAGCTTTAAACACCGAGGAAAGCGTTGCATCATCTGCGTTGAAGGTTACTTTCGTATCCAGAATAGGATCTCTTTTAACCTGCGCGCTCAAGATAGAAATTCCTGCCAGGAAAATGAGCATCAGGATTAACGCATAATGACATTTACAATGTGTAATGTGTTTCATATTTACTCCCAGTATCATTATATTTTACCAATTCCCGCTTGTGCCGGTACCATAAATTGTCTCTTCTGATGGTTTGGCAGGGCGGGGTGCAAGTTCTGTAGTTGTAACTGCACCATTATAACTAAAGCGTATGCTTCTGTCTTGAATATCCAGAATATGACGACCTCTAACCGTATCTCCAACTCTTGCTTCAATCAGTTCACCCTGATATTCAATATAAGCAATTTTGTTACCATATTCATCGCGAGCAGTAGTAGCCAGACGGAATGTATTTTTCAGCATATCTTCATATTCCTTTTCTCTATCTACTTTGTCCTTGATGATATTACCTTGACGCAGAGGGTCTTTGGAGGAATTAAATACAAACATCTTCCTGTCCTGAATGGAATTCTCAATAGATCTGATTCTAGTGAGCAAAGTATCGGAAACCGATTCTCTGGTATGGATGGATTTCTCAGGTATTTTTGTCCAGGAAGAATATAAACTTACAAGGCGAACAGCCATTACAAAAAGGGATATCACAATCAGGGCAATAGTGAGGTCTTTAATAAATCTCAGCTGCATCTTATACCTCCCTTTTTACTTTGAATACAGAGAGTTCTAATGTTACTCTGTATCGGTTTGGAGCGTTGGCAACGGTAACTTCTTTATCGGAAACAGCCAGAGGGCTGATATCCAAGGCATGGATTTTTATGATGTTATCCATTGATTCCAAATCGGAAATAAACTGTCCGATTTGCACATAAGTAGCTTCCATTTCCATAGTATAGGTAGTTTCCACCAGACCGGGCAGAGAAAACTTATTGCTATCGGATAGCTTATTAATTGTAATGGAGCGTTGGTCTGCCAATTCGCCAATTCTGGTTTTGAAGGCATTTATTTCATCAAAGCTTATACTTGCATCGCGGGTTAAACTATTATCTATAACCCTTGAGAACTGGCTGAGTTGTTGATTCATAATGCGCGCACTGTTTAGCTGTTCCTGAGCAGTTTTAATTTTGTTATCCAGTGTTCTAATCTTATTTCTGTTTACATTTATACTGTTAACGGTGAACACAAAGAACAGAATGGTTACCAGCAATATGCACAGGATGAAGATTAAGTATCTTTCTCTCATCTTCCAACTCCTCCACTTGTTTCCCTGCTGTAGCATTCAATTACGAATTCCAGAATATCTGTATCTTTTACCACTTGCCGGGTGATAGAGCCGGATTTTATGCGGGGAAAATCGTTGCTGATTTCCGTATTGGACTTCAGGCGGTCTATAAAGCTTTGAATTAAATCCAATTCTTTAATATTCTTATCAATTTCGGTAATTCCGTTCAGGGTAAGCACTCCATTGGTGTAAGTAAATTTCCTTACTGCCAGTTTTTCATCTATTTCGTTACTTAGGGCAATCATCTTTTTTGCCCAGAAGATACGATTATTAAAGGTCTCGGCAAGCTTATCCAGGTCTCTGCTGGAAAGATAATCTTCGCTGGTTTCATAACTTGCCAGTTCTTTTTGCAATTCCTTATAATATCTCTGGCGGGATTCAACTCTGGTTTCCATCATTCCGTTAATATAAATCCAGGCAACGATAATGATGATAAACCCAACGGCAAAAGTAACGATGGAATTAATAAAGATTTTCTTCTCGCGTTCTGCCTGCAGTCGCATTTCGCCATATTTATTGAGGTTGATTTTGAAATAAAATGTAGTATCCATCCGAGCTGTCCTCTCTTATTCCAGTCGCATTGCCAGACCAATTGCCAAAGCAAGCTGCGGGTCTTTTTTATCTTGAAATTTTTCCGGCATTTCAACATTGATAAAGGGCATAAATATCTCTGTGGGGATTGCTACTTTTTCTTCAATATATTCTTTCAATCCCTTCAATTTAGCAGTTCCGCCCATCAAATAAATCTTCCTAAAATCACTGTTTCCCGCTTCTTTCACATAGAAACGCAAAGAACGGCGAACTTCTTCCACAATTGCATCCTCGGTAGATTTCTCTGTAATATCAAGGATACTGACGGTTTGAACATTTTCCATAGCAGGATTATCACCCAAACCGAATTCCAACTTATGCCGTTCTGCCTGTTCCCATTCCATCTGTCTTTTACGCATAATATCACGGGTAAAATTATATCCCCCGTAAGGTATATCGCGGGCAAATAATTTGGCTTGGGGTCCCCAGATAATCATATTTGTTCTATGAGCACCCAAATTCAACAAAATGTAAACCCCGTCTTCCACAAAAGTATTCAGAATAAAGCTGTTCACAACTGCCAGCGAATCAATATCTACAATATTGGGAGACAAACCAACGCTCATCAGGGTGGTTGTATGTTCATTCAATACATCTTTGGAAGTAGCTGCAAGCAGAATGTTCATATTGTTTGTTTTCTCTTCCAAACTAATTACCTGATAGTCCAGAATCATATCTGTTCCGCTGATAGGTATATGTTTTTTTGCCTCAAAAAACAGAGCTGATTCCAGTTCTTCATCAGGTAGAAAGATTGTTTTTATCTGCTTGATGCTTGTATTATCACCTCCGATGGAAGTAACCAAATGCTGAATACGCTTGGGGTTAATTTTAAGCGTATTGAGCATATCAGAAAGCACGGGTCCAAAACGCTCGGGAAGCAGGTCACTCGGAATATATTCAGTTCCGGTAGCCACTGTAGGGCTTATTTCATAGTTCAGCAGTTTAAAACCCTCGTGCAACTTTTTTAAGTGAACAATTTTTATACTGTGGGAACCGATATCAATTCCCACGGTCTCCTTAAATCTAACTTGTTTTTTCTTCTTCATTCTTCCTCTTTATTCATCCTTATTTTATATCTTTTTTTTATATTAAATCTTTTGGCGGCTTCTTCAAATACCAGCTGCCCTGTTCCAAAGGCAAACGCTGACCTTGTTTCTTAAAGTAGGGCCAGCAAGGGGGCTTAGTATGATACATCCTGGTATCATAGTTATAGTTCTTTTTATAACCGGTTCCAGTTCCCCCGGCACCGTTAAAATGTCTGGTATATAAAGTTACTGATACAGCAGGATTTTGGAACAGCTGAATAGTAAATGGATTATTAACAATACTGGTAGCTCCGCAAAAGTCAATTTCCGGTTTCCATAATCCCCCCGAAGGATATTCATAATCATAAGGATTTCTGTGAACATAGCCACGCCGGCGTTGATTAACTCCACCCCAGATACTGATTGTTCCTCTTTCACAATAAGGATTTGCTTCAGGCCAGATAGGATTATACCAGGGGAAATCCAATTCAGGGGGCCAGGGATGAGCATTGCTTTGAGGCCAATAGTGACGATGCAAATCAATCATATCAAATACAATTGGACCCGCATCGGGATTATCAGTGGAAGGATTGAACTTAACAGCAGGTATGGAACCATGCGGGTGTTGATATTCAAAAGTAAAAACTCCGTCTTCATAACGGTTATCTTTCCCTTTGCCAAGTGCCGCCATAGCTGCATAAATCCAAATTCCACCTACAGGAGTTGCTGCATCTGCACCCATATTACAATGAACCCGAACTGAATCTTCCGGATTCATATAGGCGTATTTAATAATAATGGATTTTTCCGAAACTAAGCCCAGCATATCTCTATTATTCGTTTCCGGGCTGGAACCCCGAGGTGTACTGTTATATAATAAATCTCCAATCAACCACATTGTATCGGTGGAAGCCCAGGTTTGAAAACCACGAATTGTCCCTTTTATCCAGAGTTTGCTATCTACCCAGTAAGCACGATTATTATGAGCATTTACCGAAGACAAAGGCACCCATAAAGTATCAGTGGTAGGAAAACGATTTATTGCCGTTGCTGAACCTGGCGCATAAGGATAACCCATAGGATAAGTAGGATATAGAGGAATTTGAGCTCCTCTATGGGATATTTCACCTACCCAACCGTTTACATTGTAGTCACTTATCTCTATCATAACTATGCGGTCATCACTAAAACCGGAGCCGATTCTCGTGCCATAGCTTTTAATTTCATCCATATTTTCCGGAAATTCATATCCCTCATAGTGTTCAATTAACCCACCCTGAAAAACCGTATCTTCAGGATAGGTCTCGGGAGTAGAAATAACTTCACCAGTAGTTGTAACCAACGCTAAAAATGTAGGCCAGTTATCATTATTTCCGCCACCCGCCTGTTTTATGCGAATATCCGTATTACTGTGAACAGGACCGTTTATCACATCATAGCCGTAAAAATATACATTCTCATCATTTGGGGAAAGTTCGCTATCCGTAAAATACATAAAGACGGGTCCTGTATCCTGCACCAAAGTTAATTCTCCATACTTGCGGGTAAGAGAGAGATTTTTTCTTCCGTAGTAGATATCGGAGGTTCCTGTTTTACCTTCTACTAAAGACCGAACTTGATAATAACTTGTACTGGCGCCGGTTCCACTGGCTTCCAGATGTCCTCCAACTTCTGCAACTGCTACATCAGATTCTTCTTTCTCTTTGGTTACTAAGGATTGCATAATATAGGTTTTTTTGAAGTCGCTTCCGCTCATTCCAATTTTTCGTTCGGGAGTTCTAACTCCACCAATGACATCAGGATCTCTTTTTGCTGCTATTGCTAAATATGCTGCTCCCCTACCTGCTTCTGTTCTAAGAAAATGAACGCTCTGAATATCTTCCATTTCGGACATTGTTGCCATCGTATCACGAAAAGCCAAACCTGCCATAGCTATACCACTCATAGCTCCAATAACAACCAGAAGCATAGCTATGGCAATATTTCCGCCTGCATTTCCAAGAATCTTCTTCATCATCATAAACCTCTTTAATTTAGGGAGTTGTAGTAGAAGGTCTTTCCATATTTTTCATTGCCATCGTAGTTTTATAATGGACGCTCTTATATTCGTCGCCTCTAATTTTAACTTTGGCTTTGAGATCTACATTTATAATGCATAATTGCTCGTTTGGCAAATACTTGAAGATAGCATTATTCTTATTGGCGTCACTAATCAAAAAGTCCTCAATAATCACTTTACCCCTCAATTTCTTTTCAGGAAACAGAATTGTGGGAGAAGATGAATCTGTGCCATGATGCTTGTATTCCATTTTGATATAACCATCGTGCAAATAATAGTTCACAAAATCGGTAGGATACAAATTAGAAATGGGAGGCGTAATTTGTATTCCTTTACTAATTCCCGGAACTGATGTCATACTAATCTGTTTTAGCCCTTTAGCACTTGTAATGCCTATAAATTCTATCTCGGAAGAACGAGTACCAATGTGTTGACCGTATTTCAGAACATTTAAAAAAGAAACCATATCTTTTTGTAAATCCACATAAGCACTCAGTTCCTGATATTTACGGAAAAATACGCCAATTCCCAAAGCAGCTGTTACAATCAACAGAGAAGAAATAGCCATAACCGCAACCGTTTCTGTTAATGTAAATCCCTTCTCATTAAATAACCGATGCTTCATCATCCACCTCTAATCGTAAAAATCTTCCCGCATGCGGATGTAATGCAATTTTTCCGTGGCAGGGTCAATCCATTTGATTTCTCCAATTAAATAAGAGAAATTATAATTCTGGCTCATATAATTCTCTCTTTCCCTACCTACGGTAATGGTTATAGTTCCATTCACGGTTACATCATCCGTTTGTTCAATTATTACGGGTAAATTAGTGTAAGGATGGAAAATTCCCTCTTTATGAAAGAGAGTGTATTGCTTTTCCAGTTCTCCGGTTAAAAGCAAAGTAGCAACTCTATGACGATAATTTTTAGTAATTTGCCTATCGGCATAGATTATACCGATATAGACAGTTATAATCATTACCGCCATAACTATTGCTGCTACCAGAACTTCAGCTAAACTATACCCCCCCTGAGAACGCAGCAAGCTGAACATTTTGTTCTTTTTATCTTTCTCACTGTTCTCAGGCAGGGTATGAATATTCAGCACCATACTTAAAAACCGGCTCCAGTAGCAAATTGTTTTGGATTATCTGCAAATTCCTCTGCAATCGTTCTTTCAATCAAATTATTCATCACCAGGTTATACAGGGATTGATCTCTGGTTTGCATACCTTCTTTAGTACTTGCTTGAATCACGGAAGGAATTTGATAGGTCTTTTCTTCACGAATCAAATTACGCACAGCTGAATTGGCAATCATAATTTCAACTGAAGGAACGCGACCCTTCCCGTCTTTTGTAGGCAAAAGAGTTTGAGCTATAACTGCTTCCAGCGATTCAGAAAGCATAGAACGAACCTGCTGTTGCTGTTCTTTGGGAAACATATCTATAATTCGGTCTATGGATTTTGTGCAGCTGCCGGTATGCAAAGTAGCAAAAACCAGGTGACCTGTTTCAGCAGATGTTAATGCCAGGGAAACGGTTTCCAAATCACGCATTTCACCCACCAGAATAACATCCGGGTCTTCACGCAAAGCACTTCTTAAGGCAGCAGTAAAACTCCAGGTATCATGCCCCAATTCCCGCTGATTGATTAAGCTGTTTTTGCTGCGATGCACAAATTCAATGGGGTCTTCAATCGTTATAATATGACAGTTACGGCTATCATTAATAGAATCAATCATCGTAGCTAAAGTTGTGGATTTTCCGCTTCCGGTAGGTCCCGTAACCAGAATCAATCCTTTTTCTTTTGTGGTTAGGCGTTTTAAAATATCCGGCAAGTGCAGTTCATCATAACTTTTAATTTCATTAGGAATCACTCTGAAGGCACAAGAAACACCGTTAATCTGATGAAAAGCATTTACCCTGAAACGGACATCATTGCTTAACTTCGTAGAAAAGTCAATCTCCAGATTCTTTTTAAATAATGCCTGTTGTGATTCATTCATTACTCCGTAAACAAGTGTTTCAACTTCTTCCGGACTTAGCATCGGCAGATTTAATTTCTTCATTCTGCCGTTTACCCGTACCATAGGATGGGAACCGGCAGCTATATGAAGATCCGAAGCACCTGCTTCCGCTGTAAAACGCAGTAGTTCATGGATTGTCAATTTAATATCCTCCTAAGAGTTAGTCGGTTTCCATTCCTCCGGTTTCGGGATTAGTCCAAGTGTCAACTCCATAGCCATGGAATTTAGCATCAGTAACATCATACCAAACCTGTTTTCCTTCACCACCGGCAAAGTCCTGAGTGGAAGTAGCAATAAATTTCTTCGGGGGATTGCCCACTACTTCAAATTTCCAGTTTTTAATGGTACTTTCACCTAAACTGGCTTCTTTTAATGCCTGTTCCATTGTAAAACCTTCGGTGGAACCGTTGGTTTGCATATAAATGTCATAAGTTTTACGAATGGTATTTATTGCCGTTTGCGCTTCGGTACTACGGGATTTTTCCACATAACGCAGATAGCGGGGAACGGCTAATGCAGCCAGTATGGCTACAATAATAACCACTACTAAGATTTCAATCAGGGTAAAACCCTTCTGATTTTTCAGTTTCCTGAGCATTTGTTAATCCTCCTGTCGGATTGTTTTTTTGTTTCTGAGTTTATATTGCACAATGCGTGCCAAAACTGTTTTAAAAAAATTAGGGCAAAAACTCTAAGCCCTTCGCTCTGTGCTCAAAAGCCCGAAAAGGCAACATTTTAATGCCACGGAAGTGTGAGCTCCTCGTAAAATTCACGATGCAATCCGCGGTAGGTTTTGACTTACAATTTTCACCTGCCTTCTATATAACCACACCCCTCAAATTGCAAACGCTATCAACCATATTATTCCTGGTCTCCAAACTTCAAAATTGTGAGTTAAAACAAAAAGCACACGGGGGTAGGTTTGAATTTTGTTTTGACTTACAATTTTCACCTGCCTTCAATGAAACCACATCCCACACATTTAGTTCACTTACAACCGCTCTACGACTGGTTTCCAAACCGAAAAATTGTGAGTTAAAACAAAATAATACACCCATACAACCGACCAATCAATCACCCACTATTCAAGCAGTATAGAATATCAACACCATAAAGCGATAACACACTATCGGCAGCAATTATTCTTTTTTCACTCCCAAGATATTTGTTTATCAGTTCCTGTTTTTTTGCAATATGCTGCGAATTAGATTCCCGTATCGTTCCCATATCGCGATACGAGAACGATACGGGAATCATATCGGAGTGTTATTGAGAAAATTCCGGGATTTCTTTGGGAACGAAAAATTGTTAGTTTGCTAACTGCTTGCCTTCTATTTTACTTTTGTTTTAACTCCCAATTTTGAGGTTTGGAGACCGGTTGTAGAGCGGTTGTAAGTGTATGCAATTTGAAGGTTGCGGTTACAGAGAGGGCAGTAGCAAAATTGTAAGTCAAAACCTACCACCGCTTGCAGCGTGAATTTTGTTTTTCTCCGAAACAACCATTTCTGAACAATTCCAACCCAACCCTGCAAATGTAAAATAATACATTCTTTCATAGTTGTGGAATTTGAGGGATGGTATAGCTTAGTTGCCAGTGTACAGGGTTTTGTTTTAACTCCCAATTTTGAGGTTTGGAAACCGGTTGTAGAGCGGTTGTAAGTGAGAAAAGAAGGTGAGGTCGTGGTTACATTGAGGGCAGTGGCAAAATTGTAAGTCAAAACCTACCGGGGGTTGCATTGAAAATTTTATATTTGTCTTGACTTCTTAAGCCCTTGAACAATTGTGACGCTAAATTAATTACGCTATATTAAGGAGCATAGAAATGTCCCGTTTTACACATTTTTGCCTTGGGTTCATCTTGCTTTTTGCCGGTCTTTCTTTAGGAGCAAAAGATGCGCTCGTATCTGTCGGAACCACTAAAAGTATTAATGATACCGATATTTTAGCAGAATACGATGGAGGGGTGATAACCCGCCAGTATATTGAAAAAAAGCTATCTAAACTGCCTCCTCAATATCAGGCACGGTATAGAACTGTTCAGGGTCAGACAGATGTTCTGAATGCTGCAGCGATGGAAGAGGTCTTTTACTTAAAAGCAAAACAGATGGGTTTGGAAAATGATCCTGTTGTTTTGGAGCGTATGGCTGCTGTAGAAAAGCATTTTTATGTTCAGGAATATTACAAACGCAATGTGAGTGATGTTGTTGTTCTTACTGATGACGACAAGCTGGCATATTACAATCAAAATCTTTCCCAGTTTTACCAATTTCCTTATGTAACAATTGATTATATTCAAGCAGAAAACGAAGAGATGGCAAATAAGGCATTAGCCGAATTGAAAAATGGTGTCTCTTTTGCTGATGTCTCCGATAAATACAATCAAAATACTTATGCCAAGGGATTGAAGGGAAGAGTGAAAAATATTCGTTTGAATGGTAACATCCCTGGTATTGGTAATGATGCCGCTCTGGAAAATATGATTCGTAATTCCCAGGTAGATACTTTATCTTTTATAGGACCTGCAAAGACAGATTACGGTTGGCATATTTTCCGCATTAGGGAATGGATTGAAGGTTACCAGAAAGAGTTTAGCGAGGTTTTGCCGGAAATTGAACAGCGTTTGCGTCCCCTAAAAGAGAAGGAACTGCTGGATTCAATATTGGAAAACCTGACAGTGAAATACGCGGTGGTAATAGATAGTGCTATTGTAAATACGGTTACACTGGATCCTAATAGACGGGATAGCAATGCATCCATCTTGGATAATGTGATAGTAAATTCGTCGGTTCCTACGCTTAAGTTTACAGTTCGTCAGTTGCTGCAGAATTATGATAAACTCTCTCCTCAGGAACAACTTTTCGTAACTAAGGGAGGAGGTATTAATACCCTTATAAATCAGGAACTTACTCAGAATTTGATGTTCCTGGAAGCCAAAGCCAACGGTTATGAAAAATACTTTGATGAAAATGAAGATTATATTCAGGCAAAACGCGCTAATGTTTTGCGTAGCGCTTTTGAAAAACTGGTCTCCAATGCTGTAGAAATCAGCGATGAGGAAATCGCTCAGCGCTATGAAAAAGAGAAAGAGAAATTTTCCAACCCTGAATATCGGACTATTGAAGTGCTCTTCTTTAAAAATCAAAAGGATGCCAATAAGGCATATAAAAAATACAGCAAAGCATATAAAAAACATAACGAAAAAGCAATGCAGGAAGTAATTAAAAAATATTCCCTTATGCCCGAAACCTCAATCTATGATTATCAATACAATAACGGCATTATAACCGGAATTGGAAAAGATACCGAATTTTCTAATATGATTTGGAATAATCCTGTCGGTTATTTAAGTCCCGTTTTTACTTCCGCAAAAGGAGATATTGTCTTTTTCCGCACTTTGAAAGAAACCCCCAAAACCTATAAAAACAAAGAAGATATTGCACCCCAAATACGCAGAATGATACAATCCGATAATGAAAGAGCCAAGTTGGAAGAAGTTACCGCAAACCTGTTTGTGGAATTCAATATGAAAAAATATCCGGAACGGATTACTCTTACAATGACTGCGGATGAATTATTCACTCAGGCAGATAATGCTGCCCGACAACGCAATTTCAAAGATGCCATAATGTTTTACGACCAAATAATCAATAACTTCAAAAATAATTCGGATGACTATAAAGCATCCTTTATGAAGGCATTCCTCGTTGCTGAAGAAATGAAACAAACAGACCTGGCTTTACAACTCTTTCAGGAATTTTTGCAGAAATATCCTACCGGTGACCTGAATGACTCAGCTCAATTTATGATAGACAGCTTGGAAGGAAATATCCCCGAGAACTTTGAACCCCTTAAAGAAGAATAGGAAAGTTAATAATAGCAAGTCAGGAGTCATTTTCCCCTGCTAATAGAGTTATTTTAGCAAAATAATATTACCGGTGGAAATGATTCCTGACATCCTTTAATAGAAGCCCTGCCTGCAAAGGTGTGCAGACCGATACTCAACATAATAAACAATTGAAATAGGCAATAACATATCTGAAGTATTAGGAAACAACTTTTCTGATAACTTCCTTTTTCACTCGCCCCAACTGATTATCGGGCAAACGAACCAAATAGTAATTCCCGTTCTCCTGAACAATTTTTACAATCAAACCTGAATGAACTTCCTGAATAACATTATTGCTTGCTGGAGACAAAAGTTCTGCCTCCCGAGCAATAATTACCGCATTACGATTATGCTGCTGGTGATGAAGTTTTACCCCTAAAGTTACAAAAAAAGATATCCAGAGCAAAACACAAAGAGCCAAAGTTAAAATCGGCAACGCTCTTTCCTTTTCCGGATTATAAAACAGCAGCCAACATAACGCTAAAGCTGAAAGAAACATAAAAATTATCCCTCCCACAGCCAAACGGTTAACGGATAAGTAATTAAGCACTTTGAATAAAACCTGCACCAGAAAAAGCTGCTCTGGATATAAATCCGCATCGGGACTATAGTGTATTGACAGTTCCAGATTGGTTCTCGCTTGAGAATGCGCAGAATTGATATTTAATGCTTTCAAAAAATAAAGATTTGCCATCCCGATTTCTCCTCGGGAAAAGAATTCCACTCCCAAGTTATAAAACAAATCGGCATTTTTCTTTTGTTCTGCTTCATTTATTATCCTATCCAAAGAATCCGGCAGCTGAAATAATTCTCCTGAGTTTTTGTATCTTGGTGACTGTAATGTATCAACTTGAGCTAAAAGAACTTGGCAAAATAGCAAAAGAACCAGAACTAAAAGCAACGGAAACCTGCTGAAACTGAATACACCGGTTAATCGGAGCTCGCTGAAGCTCTGCTTTTTTAAAAACCATATTTTCCTGCGGAGGAATAGTTTCCTCCGGTTACACTGTATCATTTGCTGCTCCTGTTCTTTCTGGTTTTACCCAAACGGCTGAAGCCCGTAAAAATTTTCCTGATGCGGTTCAGGTCTTCTTCCAAATTAACTGCTCTATCCGTTTCCGGTAAAAATCTTGCTGCCTGACTGTGAGCAAGAAAAACCTCTAATTCCTGAAGCAACCAATCCGGAATATTCTTTTCGTTTAATGCCTGCATTTTTTCCTGCGTGGAGAGATGGTTGGAAAGCTTGTATTTGGAAGCAAGGTATTCAAATAGTGCCTTTTCCGCCAGAGGATAGAAATCCGGGGATAGATTCCTGGCTGCCGTCGTAGCTGGTTTCAAATAATGCAACAGGACTTTTTCGGCTTTTAACGAAGCATAGCGTTCCGGATTATCCCTTTTCATTTTACTTTCCCAAGCAACAATGGAAACAGCTATTGTTACCCCAACTATCAAGAGCATCAAAATCCAATACCAGGGCTGTTTTACATAGGGAATATAAGCCGGATAGCTATTCTTCTCTATTTTGGGTAACATTGCTTTAGGATTGCGAGATTGTTTTAAACGACTGAAGTAACTCAGCACTTTGGCAGAAGAAACCTTTATTTTTTCTTTGGGACTGCGGTATAATTTATAACTTCCGCTATCGTTATCAAACCAGGAAAAAGTTAGTTCCGGAAGTTCATACACCCCTTTATCCTGAGGTATCAAAGTATAATAATAAGTTCTGGTTCCTTCAATTCCTGCTTTCAGGTTATCTATCACCATTGGACTGGAAACCTGAAAACCTTTTCGGGAAACAAATTGAGGAGCGGAAAACTGATTGAAATTGCCTCTCCCTTCAATTTTCAAAGTAAAAGTAATCGTTTCTCCCAGGGAAATTTCTTTATCGGAAAGAGAATAACTAAGCTTAAAGTTGCCTACCGCTCCTCCAAAAGAAGGAGGAACATTATTAGCAGGCAAGGGTAGAACATTAATAATTCCGCCTTTGCTTTGCAAGTTTTTATTCAGCAACCCGAAACCGTATAGCCGAGCATAACCTTCTAAAATTGGTGACTGCAATCGTCCCTCTCTATTGGAAATTATCGCTAAGCTTTTAATAAGGGCTCGTTTATATTGCTTTCCCTGAAAGAATACTTCTTCATAATTTAACATCGTTGGTTGTTCGTATGTGCTTTTCCCGTAACCATCGGAATCAATTTCATTCTCCAGATTGAAAGAACCTACCGTTTCATCGGTATAAAGATAGTAGGAAACAATTGCCGGAAAACCACGATACACCTTTTGTTCTTCCGGTAAAGCCAAAATGAAAGTATCACCTGCCCATTTATCATTGTTACCCCAAAAATCTGAATCATCAAAGCCAAAAGAACCAAATCCCTGCACCGGAGGTGAACTTTGAGCCGGTGGTTTTTTTGTTCCTGCAATCACTTCCAGAGAAATTGCCCGGGTGGGATAATAATGCCCGTTTACTTTAACTTTGAAAGAAGGAATGGTGGTCTTGCCTGTTTTTAAAGGAAAATAGATAAAACGAAAGGTCTCCGAGAATTCGGAAATCAATCTGGTGCCTTCCAAAACTACTGAACTACTTGATGAACTGGTCAGATTGCGAAAACTGAACAGCGGCACGGAAGGCGGAGTTGGCTCTTCCACTTTGAGGCGATTGTCATTCGCAATTTTCAGGGTCAATTCCAGCTGCTCATTCATACTGATAGTATTTTTATTTACGGTTACATCAATCTTCAAAGCGGAAAGCACAAGTGGAAACAGCAGCAGGAAAAACAATGCCTTCTTCATTTTTACCACCATTTATCCGTTTTGGAGCTTTGCTTTTGTTTTAATTGCTGGCGGTCTGTGCTTTCTTTGTTATCCAGACCTTTCAAAATATTGCGGATTGCTTCCTGTTCTTGATTATCTTTGTTTTGCTGTATTTGGGCTGCAGGAGGTGATTGTTTTTGCAGTTTACGCAAAGTAAGTTCATAATTTGCCCGTAAATCCTCATCCTCAGGATCAAGCAAAAGAGCTTCTTTAAAGTGTTTCAGAGCTTTTTGGTAGTCCTTTTGCTGATAGGCAATATCACCGCTGTCATAAAGAATATTTTTTTTATCCTTTGCCTTGTTTAGAGCAATCTCAGCAGCCGAATCTGCTTCCGCATAGCGATTTTGCCTGTATAAGCACTTAGCCAGATTGGCATTGGCGGTTACATCGTTGGATTTAGTATTCTTCCGGAACAACTCTTCAGCGCGGGGATATTTTTTTGCCCGGTAAAAGGAATCGGCAAATGACTGACGCACTGCTTTGGGTCTGAATAGCAATTCCAGAATAAGCAATAACAGAATAACCGCTATCACAATCAAGATTATGCGTCTTGTTTTATTGCTCATTGCTTTTCTCCGCTGCCATTAAACCCTTCTTGCGTTTACGCGGGTCTATCACACACTCTATAATAAGCAAGATAATTGCCATTATGGCAAAGAGATAATACTGTTCTTTCAGGATAGTAACTTTCTTACCTCGGCGGGTAATTTCGTTTTCATAGATGCGTTTTAAAATCAGCTGAATTTCTTCACCGCCTGGGGTTACCCGAAAATATTCTCCTTCCGTTATCCGGGCAATTTCCTGCAGGGTTGTTTCATCCAGTTTACTTTTCACTTCTTCACCGGTTTCGGGATTACGAATGATTGTCCCTTCCGGACTTCCCACACCCATAGTATATACCCTGATGCCCTTTATTTTCAATTTCTTAGCTTCTCTTAAAGCAGAATTTTCCAGGTCTTCCCCATCTGAAATAAGAATCAGCGTGTTAGATTTTGAACCCTCGGGAAAAGCATCTGCTGCTAAATTCAAAGCGCTGCCAATATCGGTTCCCGGAATTTCTACCGTGTTACTGTTTAAACCGTTCAGGACAATGCGGACGGCTTCGTAATCATCCGTTAACGGACATTGCAAAGTTGCCACTCCGGCAAAAGCAATTATGCCAATTCTATCGGTTTTCACCTGTTCCAGAAAACTGCCAATCTGTAAAATAGCTCGTAACAACCTACTGGGCATCATATCCGTGGCATCCATACTTTGGGAAACATCTATGGCAAATATAATATCCATTCCGCTGCTTTGCAAGTCCTTATTTTCATAATCCCATTGCGGTCTTGCCAAGGCAATGATAACACAGCCCAAAGCCAGAATGCATAGAAATAGCTTAAAGCCAATCCAGAATGGCGATTGAGAATGATAATAATGTTCTTTCAAATGTAGTTCGGCATAGCGGGTAAAACGACGCTGTAAAAATCTTTCCCGTCTGAACAATAAAATCAGCAGCAACAAACACAGCCCTGAAAGTGCCAGATAGTAAGGATTGGCAATATTCATAGCTGGTCAGGCAAAACAGGTAAAATAATAGTTTTCAACAGCATTTCCAGGAGCAAAAAGGCAAACGCCAACCATAAAAAAGGCATAAAATGCTCACTGTAATTATATCTAAACTGAGTAGTAAAGCGGGTTTTTTCCAGGCGGTCAATTTCATTCATAATCTCTGCCAAGCCATTAGAATCGGTTGCCAAAGCTGCTTTACCCGTTCCTGTCGTTTCCGCTATTTTATTCAGGGTCTCCATATCCAAATCTATAAAAGTGTTTAAATAACGCGTTCCAAAAATGGGATCGGCATAAGGAAAAGGCACTAACCCTTTGCTTCCTACTCCAATAGGATAAACCTTAATTCCCAATTCCTTAGCCATTTCCGCTGCGGCTAAGGGGTCTATTTCTCCGGTATTGCTAACCCCATCGGTAATCAGAATAATCACTCTGCTTTTGGCAGTGCTGTTATGTAACCGGGCAACAGCTTTTGCCAAACCCATTCCGATAGCGGTTGCGGATGCTTCTTCATTCACTTTCAGTTTATCCAGCGAATTCAACATTGCCAAATGATCAAAAGTGAGCGGTATCTGCGTTAAAGCATATTCCGAGAAGGCAACTAAACCAAATCTGTCATTCGGACGCCTTTTCACAAAATCCTTTGCTACGCTTACCGCTGCACTTAACCGATTTTTAGGAGCAAAATCCATCGCCAGCATAGAGCCGCTAATATCCATAGCCATAACAATATCCACTCCTTTATTGCTTAAATCCCTGGTTTTTATGCCCCACCGGGGTTCAGCTATGGCAATACATAAGAATAACAAGATTAAGGAGCGTAAAACCGGATACAGATAACGGAAAGGATATTGACCGCGCGAAATATAACGCAGCTGTTTAACTCTGGAATGAGGTAAATAAAGGCGTCGTTTCCTGTGAATAATAAATTCCCAAACCAGATATAACGGAATTAGGAGTAACAAAAAAAGAAACCAGGGATGACCGAATTTAAGCATTTGTCGGCTCCTGAACAGCTTTGGCGAAACTTAATAAATAATTCCTCAGCCAAAGGGTATTTTCCTCTATTTCAGTATCAGAGGGATGGCGTTTTGCGAACTTAACTAAATCGCAGTAGTTGATAAAATTCCTGATTTCCTGTGCAAAGGGTATATTCCGCTGATATAAAGCAACCGCAATTTCCCTACCCGTCATTTCCAAAGCGGGAAAGTAATAGGTCTCTTCCAAAAAAGAACGCAGAATATCAGATAACCGAAAATGATATAAAACCACTTCTCCTTTGGCAATTAAACCCTCAGCTCTCAATTCCTCCAAGGTCTTTAAAGCTTTTTCCCAGGCAGGTAATAACGGTTGCGTTTTAGGCGAAGGAACAGCATATTCTCTTTTGGGCTTTTCGGGCTTTTTCAGCCAAAGATAAATTCCCAAAGCCAAAGCTATCAATAGCAGCAAAGGATATACCCAAAAAGGAAGTTGCAGAGGGTATTTCCGCAAAGGTTTAATATCTCGTAAAAGGGTATCTCCCTCGGCTAAAACAGAAAGCACATAGACCCTGAAACCATCAGTGTAAACAGGAGTTACACCCCTGTCAACAGGTTGTATCTCTATCCGGGGAAAGGATAAAGCACCTGTCTTTAAAGGCACAATCTTAACCTTCCAGCAACGGGGATTTTTTACTTCCCGTTTGCTTTCCAGAATAGCAAAGTCCTCCAGAGTATCAGGAATGGCAACCCCTTTAATAGCAAAATCGGTGTTAATAACAAACAGAAAAGGAGTTCCCACATTCAAGCTATCGGTTCCCTGAAGTTCCTGATTAAATTCCGCCCACAGTGCAATCGGCAAAAAGGAAAGGAAAAAGGCAATAATCACCAGGGTTTTTTTCATCTGCGTTTTTCTCGTAAAGTGAAGAACTTTCTTAAAGCACCGATATAGGAATCGGAAGTGCGAATTAGTAAATAGTCGCAAGAGCATTTACGAAAGAACTCCTGCAAGTTCTTCTGTTCGGTATTTACTATTTCCTGATATGCTTTACGCAACTTGGGGTCGGAACTGTTAAGCCAAACTTCTTCTCCCGTTTCCGGGTCTTGCAAGGATAAAATTCCCGCTTTGGGAAGCTCCAGTTCGCTATCATCCAAAACCCGCAAAGCCACAACATCATTCTTAGTAGCGAGAATTTTCAGGGAATGCTCATAACCGGAATCAATCCAATCTGAAACGATAAAGAGAATACAGCGTTTTTTTAACATCTTATGGGCATATTCACAGGCATTTTTCAGCGAGGTCTTTTTGCTTTTCGGTTCATAGTATAGCACTTCTCTAAGAATTGCCAAAGCATTGTTGCGTCCTTTGCGCGGGGGTAAAAACTTTTCTACCTGATCGGAAAAGAGAATCAGACCTGCCAAATCCTGATTGGCAACTGCAGAAAAAGCCAATGCCGATACCAGTTCAGCAATTCTTTCTCTTTTAATCATACTGCGAGTGCCAAATTCCTCCGAAGCGCTTACATCTACTAAAAACACTACCCTCAGTTCTCTGGTTTCACGATATTTTTTTATGTAGAGTTGACCCATCCGCGCCGATACATTCCAGTCAATATCTCTGTAATTATCTCCCGGTTGGTATTCCCGCACTTCTGCAAATTCCAAACCCTGTCCTTTAAACCGGCTGTGATATTCGCCTCTGAACATTTCAGCAACAGGATTGCGGGTGCGAATTTCTATCCTGCGAATCTTTTTCAGGATATCAGAAACGCTTTGGGTAAACATAATCGCCTATATTTTAAGGAACTTCAATTTCATCCAGAATACGGTTGATGATCTCTTCGCTGGTAACTTCTTCAGCTTCAGCTTCGTAAGAAAGAATGATGCGATGTCTTAAAACATCTCTGGCAACCGCTTTAATATCATCAGGAATTACATAAGCTCTTCCTGATATGTAAGCATTGGCTTTAGCAGCTCTTGCCAGAAAAATTGTTGCCCGGGGCGATGCCCCAAACTCAATCAGACCCTTCAAATCAATCAAACGCGGATAGCGTTCCGGATGGCGGGTGGAATTGATTAAATGCAGAATATAGTCCTTCAGCTTTTCTTCCATATAAACCTGATCCATCACTTCCCGCATACTTTCTATAGCGTCGGGATTCAGCACTTTGCGTAAAGGAATCGGTTGTTCATTCACCATTCTTTCCAGGATTACTTTTTCTTCATCATAAGCTGGATATTTAATCTTCAATTTCATAAAGAATCTATCTACCTGTGCTTCCGGAAGAGGATAGGTTCCCTCCTGTTCAATAGGATTTTGGGTTGCCATCACAAAAAACGGTTTAGGTAAAGGAAAAGTATTGTCTCCCAAGGTTACCTGTCTTTCCTGCATTGCTTCCAAAAGGGCTGATTGCACTTTGGAAGGAGCTCTGTTGATTTCATCTGCCAAAATAAAATTGGCAAAGACGGGTCCCTTTTTCACACTGAATTCTCCGCTTTTAGGATTGTAAATCATTGTGCCGGTTATATCTGCAGGTAACAGATCGGGTGTAAATTGAATGCGGGAACAGGAGGCATCAAAAACAGACGCCAACGAAGATATAATAAGGGTTTTTGCCAAACCGGGAACGCCTTCAATTAAAATATGACCATTGGCTATAATTCCAATCAGCAAGCGGTCTATAATCTCCCGTTGACCTACAATCACTCTGGCAATTTCAGAACGAACCTCAACCAGCACTGCAGAGCTTTTTTCTACCTGGCTTTGAATCGCCTCAATTAACATTAAACCCCCATAACAGTTTATTAGTTAAGTAGTTATTTAGTGCTTCAGTCATTATTTATTTACACAAAAAACGGGAATCCGGTAAAACCTGATTCCCGCAAGACATTCTTCTCCGTAATCTTCAGCTCAAAATCACAGATTGTTGTTATACAGCTTTGCGGACTTTATTTGCTTTCAGGCAGGAACTGCAGACCTTGATTTTCTTAGTTCCGCCATCACTGGCAACACGAATTTCGTGCAAATTAGGATAAAACCTACGCTTAGTAGCATTTAAGGCATGACTGCGAGAATTGCCTACCTGAGCTGTTTTTCCACAGATATCACATACTTTGGACATAATTCACTTCCCATTTTTTCTTACATCAGGAACCAAAGAAAAGAGAGCGCTATTTTTGACAAGCAATTATTTGGTAACTTGAGGAATGCGAATATCAAACCTGCTTCCATTCGGCTCTACAGGAATATATTCCAAGCGCCCGTTATGCTCCTGAACCAGTTTTTTACAAATTGCCAAACCCAAACCTGTGCCCTGTGTTTTACCATCCGTAACAAAGGGCTGAAACAATTCTTCCCTTAATTTTTCGGGAACACCAGGTCCGTTATCAATTACGGAAATCTGTAACCACCCGGAAGAAATGTTGCTGATAATTTTAATGTTACCTTCTCCCGTTATAGCTTCCATCGCATTTTTAATAAGATTTATCAAGACCCTGCGGATTTTTCCCTCATCAAAATATGCATAGTCGGGGATTTTGTTTTCCACTTCAAAACTGATCTTGCGTTCTTTGAGGGAAGGGGCATACACTTCGCCAAGTTCCTGAAAAAAGGCATCCATATTCACTTTTTGAATTAGAGGAGGGGTTTCCGTTCCTCTGGCAAAATCCAAAATCTCATGCACTAATTGGTCTATCAGCTTGGTCTGTTTCACAATGTTTTCGGTGAATTCACTGCTTTCCGGAAAGATATTTTCCAGCAATTGCGCCGTAAGAACAATAACGGTTAAGGGGGTTTTAATATCGTGAATAATTTTACTGGCAGCCATACCGATAGCCATTAAACGGTTCTTTTGCAGCATTTCATCCATCAGTTCCACAAGGCGTTCATTAGTATTGCGTAAGCGTCTGGAAATAACTCTGGTTAAATTCAACATAATAACCGGATAGGCAAAAAGCATTTCGTTAAATACCGTGCGAGGAATAACTATCAGTTCTACATCTTCAAGAGCAACCACGCTGGCTGAACGAGGACAGTCATCAATTATACCCATTTCGCCAAAAAAATCCCCTGCTTCCAAAGTTGAGAGCTGAGCAAAATGCGTTTCGGGATTAGTTAAGCCCTTATCAATCTCCACTTTACCTTTGCATATATAGAAAAGATTTTCCCCTAAGGAGTGTTCGGTTATAATTGCCTCTCCCTTGTTAATTTCAATTCGCTCCAGGTCTTTCGTCAGCTCTTTTACAGCATCTTCTGATAAGCCGCTGAATATCCCTAAATTGACCTTTTGCACTGTATCAACCATATATACCTCCCATTTTTCTTACCTTCAATATTCCTTATATTTACAAAATAAATCACTAAGCTCTTTTGTCAAGTTTTATCAGCTTCACTGCTTTTTCGTAATTTCCAGGGTTAAAATAAACAAGCTACCTGAAATTCGGGTAGCTTGTTTAAACATAGCGTTAGGTGAATAGTTATTTCAGATAAATCATTTTTTTACAACCCGAATAATTGGTTGCCTTCATTTTCAGGTAATAAACTCCGGAGGGCATTGCCTTTCCAGAATCCGATTTTCCATCCCAAACATAATGGAAAGCGCCCATTGTATTGTAATTTTGTTGATAATGTCTTACCAATTGTCCTTTAGAATTGTAGATATCTAATATTACATTATCGGCTGCTTTTAGGTTATAGCCAATCGTAATGTCTGAGCTAAAAGGATTGGGGAACATTTTACCTAATTCTGTTCTTTCTATTAATTGGGGCGGATTTTCCGGGTTATTATTAGCGATTGTAACAGATACAGGACCGAAGTAATCTATATCACCATTAAGTTCATTTGCCTGAAGCCAATAGAAGTAAGTTCCTGTAGCAAAAATTTCAGCATCCGTATATGAATAGGAATGTGTTGACGAACTATTTTCCGCAGTCAGATAACAGCTGAGTTTGATGGCATCGGAAAGATTTTTCCAAGTATTACGATAGATATTGTAACCGGCAATATTGGTTTCAGATTGAGTAATCCAATTTAAGGTAACAAAATTATCAGCAGTAATAAAAGCTGTAAATGAAGACAACTCAACGGGCAATGTTTCATCTTCTCCATTAAAGAAAACAATCTCTACATCTCCATCCGCCTTACCTGCAGATATTGTAAAATCCACCAAATCAACAGTCCAGCTTATATTTTTGGAAACTTTTACCCAAGTCTGAGAAGGCAACACTCTATACATCAGATATGCAGGTATATAACCTAAATCGGGATTGATTTGTATCGTTCTGCCTGTAAAAGTGCCTCCACTTAATAAGATATATAAACCAGGATAATTAACAGGTGTCCCTTCCGGAGCCCAATCTGTAGTTATTACCGGATTAAATATACCGGTAATAGAAGGAATTTGAATTTGCGGGTTAACAGTATTTCCTTCACCGTCTGTTACTGCGGGAAGATCATCAGCATATAAATCTGTAGTAGTAAATTCCCAGGTATCAGGGCTTTGAGCATCACCAGTGGCATTATAGGGTACAATTTTCCAATAATACTTTGTATTATACTGCAAATTATCCGAAAGAGTGTAGCTTGAGCTTGATTGAGAAACTCCATTTAAAACATCGGAAGGCGGATTATCAGTTCCTAAAAACACTTTATAGCCGGTAGGATTTCCACTTGCAGGAGCACTCCAACTTAAGGAAGGACGAAGACCTATATTTGTAGCATTCGTTTCAGGATTGGGAGTTGTTGCTGCACCTGGATAATCAAAAGGAATATTAGTATCCCAGGAAGGTGCCGTAGCAGAAAAAGTTCCATCAATATGATTGGGACTGCTATCCGCAACCGTAGTTCCTGTTCCTTCGGACATTTTGTAATAGGCAATTAAACCTGTAGTAGAAGGGTCAATATTTACATAGCGATTATCAGCTAATTGGGTTGCCGAACGGGTTACATTCCAAATTCTCACTTCATCCACATTTCCCAGCATACAACGAATGTTTGATTGTGTATTTGGAGAATAGCCAATATATACAGGCCGAGAAGATTGAGTACTGGCAGTAGTTGCTGTGAGAGGAGAACCAACTTGAACACCATTCACATAAAGAGTCATAGTAGAGTTGCTACCGGACATTGATTGAGTTATTGCCACATGCTGCCAGGTATTAAGGGTTAGCACATTATTCGCATAAATCTCATACCAATCAGTAGTTCCATTACTTTTAGCAAAGCTAAGGGTTCTATTGCTGCTCCCATAGCGAAACACATAACCAGATGAATAAGTTGGAGATCCTGAACTCCAATCATCCTTACCAACAATTGTATTCATTGCTTTGGTTGAACTAAAATTAGTGGGATAAATCCATGCTTCAATGGTAAAATTGCTATTGGGAATATTAAAAGCTGCATTAGTTCCACAATTAACATATTTTGGTGCCGAAGGAGTTGAACCAACGAAGGATAGGGAATAACCGGAACTCCATAAAGGAAAACTTCCTAATAATAGAGCGGTTAATAATAATAACGGTAAAAAGGGTTTTTTCATTTTACTTTCTCCTTATTTTATTTATATTTCCCGGGCTCTTAGAGAAAATACATAAGCATTTCCTTCGTTAAGCAGCCCGATTTAGTCCTTCTAAATCATTTTCTATCACTTGCATTATACCTCATTCTCTTGCCAATTTATTAAAAAACTGGACAAAACCAAACTCTTTAAGGCGTAAACAGTTAAAGAAAATCACCAATTCTTCATCCTCAATAACAATATAAGCTTATCAATTCTCATCTAAAATAATTTTTGCTTAGCTAATCTGTCAAGGTTTATTTTTCAATTTTTCCTGGTTACCCGATATTTTCCGTTAAGGTAATTGCTCCTATAGCATTTATCTTACTTTTTTACAATTGGTTGCATTAACTATTAAAACCTGCTGTTCCATATCTTCCGGTTATCTATTTTCAATTTTTTTTGCTTTCTCTTTTGCTAATTTACTCTTGCCGGTGGTTTTCTCCTTTCCATAACGGCAATGGCATTTTCTGCAGCCAACAGTGCCATTTTAGTTCTGGTTTCAATGCTGGCAGAGCCGATATGAGGCAGGAGAACTACATTTTCCAACGCAAGTAGTTCCTCCGGAATATAGGGTTCATTTTCATAAACATCCAGTCCCGCAGCAAAAATGCGTCTTTCTTTAAGGGCTTTAGTCAGTTCTTTTTCATCAATAACCGCTCCTCTGGAAGTATTTATCAACACGGCGCTATCTTTCATCAATGTAAATTCTTCCTTACCAATAAGATGGAAGGTCTCTTGCGTTAAAGGCAGATGAAGAGTAAGGATATCCGCTTCCTGCAGCAGGGTTTTCAAAGTAACTTCCGCTGCTTCAAAAGGTAGTGTTTCAGCAAGTGGATTATCATTATAATAGATAATCCGCATCTCAAAGCCCGTAGCGCGTTTGGCAACTGCCTTGCCAATTCTTCCCATTCCTATTATCCCAAGTGTTTTTCCGTAAACATCAAGTCCGCACATCAGCATTGGTTCCCAACCCTTAAAATTGCCATTTCGTAAAAACCGTTCACTTTCCGAAATTCTTCTACAGGTGGCTAAAATTAGTGCCCAGGTAAGGTCAGCCGTAGTTTCTGTTAATACACCGGGAGTGTTGCAAACCGTAATTCCGCGTTGAGTAGCAAAATCCACATCTATGTTATTATAACCTACGGCGTAAGAGGAGATAACTTTTAATTTGGGGGCACAATTTATCACCATTTTATCTATGTTATCGGTCAGCAGACAGATTAAAGCTTCCGCATCTTCAATTCCTGCAATAAGTTCCTGATAAGTTAAAGCACGGTTGTAGGGATTTATTTTCAAGGTAAATTTCTCTTCCAACAATTTTATTGCCGGCTCTGGAATACGGCGGGTTAAAAATAATACCGGTTTCATAAATACCTCACAAAATCGCTGACCTGATGCCTATCCGGCAGGGGAAAATGCTCTGCAGGATAGCCAAGAGGAGTTAAACAGGCAATATAATCCTGAGGGGGAATACCAAGTAAATTCTTAATTTCCTCTTTATCCATATCGGTAACCCAGCAAGTGCCCAAGCCATAAGCTTTGGCAGCCAGCAATAAATGGTAGGCAGCAATACAGGCATCCTGAATTTTCCGGTGTGAGATATCCCCTTTGGCAGCAACGGCAATAGCAAAAGGAGCAGCTAATAGCGGTTTTCCTGAAGGACCTCTCAAGGCAACAATTTTCTCCAAAATTTCCCGCTTTTTAATCACAACATAATAATAACCCTGTAAATTACAGGCAGTTGGAGAATAGCGACAAAGCTCAAAGACATTGTTTAAAAGCTCAGGGGAAACAGGTTCCGCAGTATATTTACGGATGCTGCGGCGTGTTTTTAAGCTCTCTTCCAGCGTTAGATAGGGCTCTAATTGCCGTTCAAAACACTGAAATTCCAAAGACCTGCCTTCAGGATCAGTTGCCCAAAAATGATAGATGTTATATTTTGGATTTTCCCCGGGAGCTGTTTTAGCTATGCTTTTCAGCTTTGTATAAGCGGCATCAACCTGTTCCCGGTCATTAAAAAAGAAAGTTATGGTGCCGCAATTTTCAATGCTTTCACCTTCACAAAAACCCAACAATTGATTACCGGATCTAAATATTACACAGGAATCCTGATCTAACCAGACAGGAAGTTCCAGCATAGAAGCGTAAAAAGACCTTATCCGACCCAAATCCTTGGTTTTGAAGAAGACAATTCCGTTCATTTTTTCTCCTATACTTATCTTTTATAGATATTCTAATCGTTTCAGGGCTGCAGGCAACACCTTTATGGTAACGGAGGCATAGCATTTGTTTGTTTTTACTTACAATTTTTCCACAGCCCTCTCTGTTTTTACAACCCACAAATTGTAAACACTAACAACCGCGCTACAACTGGTTTCCTCATTTCAAAATTGGGAGGTAAAACAAAATTGTTTCTTGAAAAATGGGTTGGTATCGTCTTTTTTTACTAAAGTAATCTTCTTTTTCAATAAACAGTGAGCAATTAGCACATTGACTATTTTTCCTTCCCAGAGAAATTCCGGTATTTTCTCAATAACACTCCGATATGATTCCCGTATCGTTCTCGTATCGCGATATGGGAACGATACGGGAATCTAATTCGCAGCATATTGCAAAAAAACAGGAACTGATAAACAAATATCTTGGGAGTGAAAAAAGAATAATTGCTGCCGATAGTGTGTTATCGCTTTATGGTGTTGATATTCTATACTGCTTGAATAGTGGGTGATTGATTGGTCGGTTGTATGGGTGTATTATTTTGTTTTAACTCACAATTTTTCGGTTTGGAAACCAGTCGTAGAGCGGTTGTAAGTGAACTAAATGTGTGGGATGTGGTTTCATTGAAGGCAGGTGAAAATTGTGAGTCAAAACAAACTGTTTGTTTTGACTCTAAACCGATTCTTCTGTGGTTGCAACTATATGCAGAAGTAACAGAATATTTATCTTTTGTCCGATACTGTCAAAGCTGAAGCTCGGTTTAGAGTTAAAACAAAAATTCCATCCCGAAACAACCATTTCTGAACAATTCCAACCCAACCCTGCAAATGTGAAGAAGGACATTCTTTCACAATTGTGGAATTTGAGGGGTTGGTATAGCTTGGTTGCCTGTGTGCAAGGTTTTTGTTTTAACTCACAATTTTGAAATGAGGAAACCAGTTGTAGCACGGTTGTAAGTGAACTAAATGTATGGGATGTGGTTTCATTGAAGGCAGGTGAAAATTGTAAGTCAAAACAAGCTGTTTGTTTTGACTCTAAACCGATTCTTCTGTGGTTGCAACGAAATGCAGAGGTA
>DAONFA010000028.1 GCA_035403355.1 Candidatus Cloacimonas sp.
ATCCGGAGAAACGACATCTTGTCGTTTCCCTGGCAACCGAGCTAATTCTTTACGCGGAATTGGTAGTAACAGAAAAAATTGGGATGTTATTTTTTGGTTGACCAGGACATCAACCCTCCGATCCGGAGAAACGACATCTTGTCGTTTCCCTGGCAACAGAGCTAATTCTTTACGCGGAATTAGCGGTAACGGAATAAATTGGGATGTTATTTTTGGTTGACCAGGAGGTCAACCATCCGATCCGGAGAAACGACATCTTGTCGTTTCCCTGCCAACAGAGCTAATTTTTTACGCAGAATTAGCGATAACGGAATAAATTGGGAGTGTTATTTTTGGTTGACCAGGAGGTCAACCTTCCGATCCGGAGAAACGACATCTTGTCGTTTCCCTGGCAACCGAGCTAATTATTTATACTTAATTGGAAGTAACGGAATAAATTGGGATGTTATTTTTTGGTTGACCAGGAGGTCAACCCTCCGAATTTTGTTCGGCCAGGACATCAACTCTCCGGTGATAATTCCTGCTTGACAAAAAAGGGCAGATTTTGGGCATAGGCAATATGAAAGCACATAAAGCAATAGCATTATTTTCCGGTGGACTGGATAGTATTTTGGCAGTTAAATGGATGCAAAGTAAGGGATATGCAGTTCATCCGGTTTTTTTTAAAGCTCCGTATTTGTTTCCTGAGCGAGCAATTCACTATGCCGAAAAAAATGATATTAATTTAGAAGTGATAGATGTATCTGAGGAGCATATAAAGTTATTGGATAATCCGGTTTACGGTTTTGGCAAATGGATGAATCCCTGTATTGACTGTCACGGTTTTATGTTTAAAAAAGCCGCAGAACTGATGTTGGAAAGGGATGCCGATTATCTTATAAGTGGTGAGGTGTTGGGTCAGAGGCCTAAAAGTCAAAGGCGTGATGCGCTGGACAGCGTTAGTAAGCTAAGCAATGTAAAGGACTTAATTATTAGACCCTTATCTCAAAATTTACTTCCTGATACATTGCCTATTAGAGAAGGTTGGGTTAATAAAAAAGATATGCTATCCTTTCAGGGTCGCGGTCGTTTAGCTCAATTAGCATTGGCAGAAGAATTAGGTGTAGTTGATTTTCCTTCTCCGGCAGGAGGTTGTTTACTTACAGATCGTAATTACTGTTTACGTTTGCGAGATCTGCAAAAGCACCATCAGGACAATCTACATTCAATTGAATTACTTGCTTATGGTCGTCATTTTCGTTTAACGAAAGAAGCGAAATTAATTATCGGAAGAGATGAGGCAGAAAACGAAACCCTAAGGCAGATATTTCAACAAGGGGTAATGCTTGAGGCAAAGGAATATACAGGACCTTTGGGTTTTATTACCGGAAAGCTAAATTATGAAACTCTGGATTTAGCACTTTCTCTCTTTGTATTGTATCATTCTAAAGTTCCGATTTTTACAACTATTAATGTTTGGAGAATTACCGATAATAAAATAACCGGTAAGATGATAAAGATTGCTACTAAGAGAGATAGAGAGTTAATTAAAAAATACCTTATCTCATATTCGTAAAGATAAAGGATAAAAAAATGATAAAAATTGAAAGCACTGTTCTACTGGAAAACTTTCAAACCAATACTTATCTGCTTTGGGAAGGAGATAGTTCCGAGGCATTTTTAATTGATCCCGCTTCTCCAAGCGAAGCTTTTCTGAAACGAATTAACCAGTTGGAACTGAAAGTTAAAATGATTATCAACACTCATGGTCATGCAGATCATATTGGAGGTAATCAATATTTTGCCAAGGCATTCAATTGCCCTGTTGCTATTCATCAGGCGGACGCAGAAATGCTTACCAATAACTGTAAAAATATGAGTACTTATATGGGTTATGAACTACAGTTAGCATCTCCTCAAATTATTTTGCAGGATGGCGATGAACTCTTTCTCGGTTCCGAGCAAGTGAAAGTGATTCACACTCCGGGGCATACTAAAGGTAGTATATGCCTTTTAGCTGGCAAATATTTAATTAGCGGAGATACTTTATTTGAACAAAGCATTGGCAGAACCGATTTCCCCGGAGGAAGCCACAGTGCAATTATTGATTCCATAAAAAATAAACTATTTGTTTTGAAGGATGATGTTTTAGTGTTTCCGGGGCATGGACCCTCCACTTCCATTGGTTTGGAAAAATTTAATAATCCATTTGTGAATTAGGACGCACGATGCAGCATAAAGTTCTTATTTTGGATTTTGGCTCTCAATATACTCAATTGATAGCCAGAAAAGTGCGTTCTTTACATATCTATTGTGAAATTCATCCCTTCAATATCAGGATGGAACAGATTCAATCCCTTGCCCCGCAAGCGATTATTTTTTCCGGAAGTCCTTATAGCATTAATGACCAGGATTCCCTGCAACCGGATGAAGGTATTTGGCAGCTGAGAATTCCCATATTAGGTATCTGCTATGGTATGCAATTGCTGGTAACTCATTTTGGGGGAACTGTTCTTGCGGCAACAAAAAGGGAATATGGTTCTGCCATTCTTAATATTATCAATCCAGGTAAATTGCTTTCAGGATTGGGGAATGGGGAACAGGTTTGGATGAGTCATAGCGATACCATTGCTGTTTTGCCAAAATGTTTTTCTGTATTGGCAGAAACGGAAAACTCACCTTTTGCTGTAATAGCTCATCAGGATTTACCCTTTTATGGTCTGCAGTTTCATCCGGAAGTAACAAATACAAAAAACGGAATAACAATCCTAAAGAATTTCCTGCTGGACATAGCAAAAGTTACGCCGGATTGGACAGCAAGTGTCTTTATCAGCTCCAGCATTGACTTAATAAGAAAACAAATAGGCAAGCAAAAAGTAGTTTTAGGTTTAAGCGGAGGTGTGGATTCCACTGTTACTGCTTTTTTACTTTATAAAGCAATTGGTAAGCAATTACTGCCAATTTTTGTTGATACAGGACTTATGCGCTATAAAGAAGCAGAAAGAATCCAAGAGACCTTTGAGGCATTTCCTGATCTGCAGATTCGCTATGTAGATGCCAGCAATATATTCCTTTCCCGGCTGAAAGGAATTACCGATCCCGAGAAAAAACGAAAAATTATCGGAAACACTTTTATTGAGGAATTTGAAAAAGTAGCTCAAGAGTATAAAGAAGTCCGCTATTTAGCTCAGGGAACTTTATATCCCGATGTAATTGAAAGTGCAGCTATTGCCGGAAAGACAGCTACGATAAAAAGTCATCATAATGTTGGCGGATTGCCGGAAAAGATGAAATTAACATTGATTGAGCCCTTAAGAGAACTTTTTAAGGATGAAGTTCGCGAAGTAGGCACTTTGCTTGGTTTACCGGAAACAATTGTGCAACGGCATCCTTTTCCGGGACCGGGTTTAGCCGTTAGAATCATTGGTGAGGTGGATGCAGAAAAGGTTAGAATTTTACAGCTGGCAGATGAAATCTTTATCAGTGAGCTGCAAAAAAACGGGCTCTATAATAGAACCTGGCAAGCATTTGCTGTTCTCTTACCGGTTAGAACAGTTGGCGTGATGGGTGATGAACGAAGTTACGAACAGGTTTGTGCCCTAAGAGCTGTTGATAGCGTTGACGGTATGACTGCAACCTGTTCTCAATTGCCTTTATCGTTTCTGCAGGAAGTTGCCAATAGAATATGTAACGAGGTTCAAGGTATCTCTCGCGTGGTTTATGATATTTCTTCCAAACCCCCAGCCACAATTGAGTGGGAATAAAAAATGCCCTGCCTAACTTATTTGAATGCTATGCAATTACATCTTGGGTTAAACGGAAAGATAAACTTTTATCTTGACAGAAAAAGCTCCTTTCCATTTTGGAATAATAAAGCCACTCATTTTAACGAGGTGGGGGCGTAGTTCAGTTTGGTTAGAACGTCTGCCTGTCACGCAGAAGGTCGCGAGTTCGAGTCTCGTCGCTCCCGCCATCTCATTAAAAAGTGGATAATCCTGTTCGCCGCGTTGGATAAATAATGTTTTTGCTATTCTTATTCAATCTCCTGATTGAAGTTCTATACTTCCTTTTATTTCCGTTTCTCTATCTATTTTTAAGGCAGAAGAAATATCTACCCGCTATTAAAGCTCAAGGAGAAGATATCCAAAAAGGAATTTTATTTCATTCTGCTTCAATGGGAGAATTAACTGCTATCAAAACCCTCGTAATAAAGCACTTGCAAGAACATCCGGAAGTAAAACTTAGTATTACAACCAGCACCGTTACCAGCTGCGCTGAAGCAAATAAAATAAGCCCTAAGGTGCATAGTTTTCTCTCTGTTCTGGATATTCCGCATTTACGCAATAAACAACTGAAACGCATTAACCCTGGTTTAATTTGTATTATAGAAACGGAAATTTGGCCTAATATGCTGCTGTGGGCAAAGCAGCATAAAGTTCCAGTGCTCTTTTTAAATGCCAGAATGTCTGCCCGCACTTTTAAAAGTTACCGGATGTTAAAATTTCTGTTTTGGTATTTACAAAGTCCTATAACCGAAATCCATACTCAAAGCAAAGAAGATGCTATGCGCTATCGGAAAATTTTCCGCAAGCCGGTTTTAATTAGCGGAAATCTGAAATTTTCGTTAGTGTTAAAGGACTATAATGCAGAACAGCTACGCACGGAATGGGGTTATAAAAAGGATGATTTTATCATCTGTTGGGGCTCAACCCGACCCGGTGAAGAAGAATTGCTGATTTCCCTGTTTCCGTTTTTAAAAGAAGCTATTCCCAATTTGCATTTAATTATAGCATTGCGGCATCCCCGACGCCTGGAGGAAGTGAAAGAGCTTTTGCTGAATTATTCCTACAGCTGTTTTACTACCAGAAACGAAAAGAGCCAAACCGAGGAAATTATGTTATTAGATACCCTGGGTATTTTATATCAAGCATATTGTATTTGTGATCTGGCAATTGTCGGGGGCTCTTTCTCTGATTTTGGGGGACATAATCCTCTGGAACCTGCTTATTACAAAAAGCCCGTTATTATCGGTCCCTATCACTATTCCTGTAAAGAATCAGTAAAAAAACTAAGACAGGCAGGTGGGATTATTATCAGTAATAAAGACGATTTAGGTAACGACTTGATAACGCTATATAAAAATATAGAACTAAGAGAAAAAATGGGTATAGCAGCAAAAAAGGTCTTGACTGAAAATGCCCGCACTTTGGATATTTATTTACAGGCATTGGAAAAATGGCTGAAGGAGGAATAATGCGTGAAGCAATGTTCTACATCCACGAAGGAAACAAAATCCGGTGTCAGCTTTGTCCACGCGAATGTTTATTAAGTGAAGGGAAAAAAGGATTTTGTCGCAGCCGGGAAGTGATTAATGGTTCGTTAATTGCTACTGCTTATGGAAAAACAACTTCTTTGGCTTTAGACCCGATAGAAAAGAAGCCACTCTATCATTTTCATCCCGGAAGTATGATTGTTTCTTTGGGTCCAAATTCCTGCAATTTAACCTGTAAGTATTGCCAAAACTGGGAAATCAGTCAACAGGAATATCCTACACGCTATCTGGCTATTGAAGATTTAATTCAGATAATCAGGGAACAAAAAAATCAGCAGGTTGCCTTCACTTACACGGAACCCTTAATGTGGTATGAATATATTTTGGATTTTGCAGCTCAAGCTTCGGATATTGATATTGTTTTAGTTACTAATGCCTATATTAACCAGGAGCCCTGGCGAAAAATCCTTAAAGTGATAAAAGCTGTTAATATAGATATAAAGTCCTATAGAGATAATTTTTACAGAGAGTTATGCGGTGGGAAACTGGAAGTTATTAAAGATAACATCATAATTGCCAAGGAAATAGGCGTGCATATTGAGCTTACTAATTTGCTTATTCCCGGCTATAATGATACCGAAGAAGAACTGCAGGATTTAGCTATGTTCATCGCCTCGGTAGATAAAAATATTCCTCTGCATATTTCTGCTTATCGTCCTGGTTACAAAATGACCGTAAGACCTACCACCGGAGAAGAAGTAGAAAATGCCTGTGCAATTGCCTCCCGTTATCTGAATTATGTTTATGCCGGAAATGTATATTCCGCAAGGTTTTCCAAGAGATAGATGAAGGCAAATTCAATCCTGAACGATTTAAGACCGGCAGATATTGGATTAATTGTCTTAGTTATATTAACTATCATTTTTTCAGGAGGATATTACTTTCGGCATAAACCGGATTCTAAAGTGTATATCTATAAAGCCAATCAACTCTTTGGCGTTTATTCCTTAAAACAGGATAAAATCATTACAATTGATGTACATAACACCGTGGAAATAAAAAACGGAAAAGTAAGAATGAAATTCGCAGATTGCCCTGATAAGCGTTGTGTTAAACAAGGTTTTACAAAATCAATGCCGATAATCTGCCTTCCTAATAAAGTGAGCATTGAAATTAAAGATAACCAGAATTCCAAAAAACTAATATTACAGTAGAAAAACAGATGTTACGATTTGCAATTTATGTTTCCAGCCATGGTTTTGGTCATTCAACCCGAATGAGCGCTTTAGCTGAAGAACTTATACAATTTGGTGTTTTCTGTCATATTATTTCAGACAAACCGGCTTATTTATATGCTAATCTCAATCCTCATTATTATACTCTTCATCCGAGGAAAATAGATGGGGGAGTTAAACATAGCGAAAATCTGAATGTAAATATCACGGAGACGGTTAATTCACTATTAGATTTACTTGATAGTCGCAACGAGATTATGGAGCGGGAAATAGAATTTCTGCGCCGGGAAAAGATTGATTGTATCATTGCGGATGTTCCCTTTCTGGTAAGTGATTTTGCAGCATATTGTAATATTCCTGTTTTTGCGGTAACCAATTTTGAATGGCATTTTATCTATCAGTCCATTTTTGCGCAGTTAGCACAAATAAAAGAAGTTAATACTGCTGAAAATAAGATAGATTTAGATCCCGTTTTGAACTTAATCTGGTCTTGTTATCAACGCTTTGATGAATGTTTTCGGCTTCCCTTCAGCACTGAGGAAAGTATGTCTGCTTTTCCGCACTTACAATCCTGTGGATTGCTTTCCCGCAAAAAGGAACACTATAACAACATCCGTTCCCGGTATAACCTAAAAGAAAATACACCTATATTACTTGTAATGTTTGGCGGCGAAGGAGCTATGGAATTAAACTATGCAGAACTCTGTTCAGCTTATGAAGGCATTGTTATTTCCACGCAAACGGGAGTGCAGGCAGAAAATCATATTCAGGTTAGCAAGGATGAGGATTTTTTAGACCTTATTTTTAGTGCAAACATCATTCTTTGTAAACCAGGTTATAGTTCCTTGGCAGAAGCAACGCAATTGGGCAAATTTATTATCTATTGTCCTCGCAAAAATTATCCGGAAGAAAAAGCTTTGATTGCAGGAATGCAAAAATATCCCAATTGCCTGCAGATAGGAACATTGCAACATAGCAGAGCAGAATGGAAATCTATATTTAACAGTATTCAACCCCACACTATAAAAACTAAAGCATATCGGAACTGCAACAGGGAAGTTGCCGGTATGGTGTTAAATAAATACAGTCAAAGGAAAGGAAACCAACTTATCAGCATTTTTGACCTTGGTTCCAACAACTTGAATTATTTACTCTATGATAGAGAAAAGCAGCAAGTTATCCATAAAACCCAGGTAACTACCTCTTTAGGGAAGAATTTCCGGAGGAACAGGATAAGCG
This sequence comes from Candidatus Cloacimonas sp., assembly GCA_035403355.1. Taxonomy (NCBI): domain Bacteria; kingdom Pseudomonadati; phylum Candidatus Cloacimonadota; class Cloacimonadia (SeqCode); order Cloacimonadales (SeqCode); family Cloacimonadaceae (SeqCode); genus Cloacimonas (SeqCode); species Cloacimonas sp. (SeqCode). Next base: position 7,726 of record DAONFA010000028.1, read on the forward strand.
CCTTACGGCTGAATAATGTAAAAAAGGCAATAAACAGTTTATTCCAGCTGGATTCTTATCTAAAATCCGAAAAAGTTCTTTTGGCAACTGGAGTAATGTGCAAGGCAGCTAACGCAGCTTCTTTAATTGATTGGATAACAAATAAATATGGCATCAGCTGTAGCATAATTTCACCAGAAGAAGAAATCCGGTATGCGTATTATGCAGCAAAAAATTATAGAAATGGGGAAGAGGCATCTCTGGCAATTGATATTGGTGGTTTTTCCACTGAGGTAATTGAGTTAAACAAGGAAAAGAAACAGCAGGGAATTAGTTTACCCTTTGGTCTAATAACTCTACTTAACGATTTTGATACAGAAATAGAAACTGCAGAGAATTATATCAAGGATATGCTGGCTACAATTCCTGATTACCATTGCCATAAACTTATCGGTATAGGGTTAACTTACACCTATCTAGCAGCAGTTGTTTATAAATGCAGCTATGCAGATATGGAAAAACAGGAGGGCAAAGCTATCAGCAAAAAGCAATTGCAGCATCTTTTGCAGTCAATTGCAAGGGAAGAGGAAGCAGAATATTTACCTTTTTTGCTGGAGGAAAGCTATCTCCCGGTACTTAAATTAAGCATAATTTTTAATATTTCTTTACTGGACAGATTTGAGGTCTCGGAAATTATTGTTTGTAATTCCGGAATATCAGTTGGCTATGCCAATTGGCTTTCCGCAAAGAAAAAACGCAAGGCACAGAAATGAAATTTTACATAGAGACCTACGGTTGTCAGATGAATGTGGCAGATAGTGAATTGATTGCCAGCATCTTAACTAAGGCAGGTCATCAGAAAGTTACTCAAATCGGAGAAGCAGAATTACTCCTATTTAATACTTGCAGCGTTCGCTCTCATGCCGAAGAAAGGGTTTTAGGCAGAATTCAAAGTGAGGGTCACCGAAAAAAAGATAATCCTCAGCTTAAAATTGGCGTAGTGGGCTGTATGGCACAACGCTTGGGGAAAGAATTGAAGCAGGAGAACCAGGTTGTAGATTTTATTATCGGAGTTGATCAGTATAAAAATCTTCCCGAAATCCTGCAAGGAAACATTGCTGCTACTTGTTTGACGGATTTAGATCAGACCGAGGTTTATAGAGGATTTTTGCCCTCACACCAGAGTAAGTTTTGTGCTTACATAACCATTATGCGGGGCTGTAATAATTTTTGTTCCTATTGCATAGTTCCATATCTGCGAGGACGGGAACGCAGCCGTCCCTGGCAGGAAATTATTCAAGATACAAGAACAGCAGGCAAGCAGGGAAGAAAAGACATTACTCTATTGGGGCAAAATGTTAATTCCTATCAAGATGCAGAGATGAATTTTCCTCGTCTGTTAGCACAACTTAACTGTCTGGAAGATATTTACCGCCTGAGATTTATCACTTCCCATCCGAAAGATTTATCCGATGAGCTGATAGAAGTTATCGCCAAATCCGCTAAAGTATGTGAGCATATACATTTACCCGTTCAAAGCGGAAGTGATCAAATCTTGCAGGAAATGAATCGTAATTACACTGTTCAGCACTACCTTGATTTAGTTACTAAATTGCGTAATGCAATACCACATATAGCAATAACTACAGATATTATGACCGGTTTTCCCAAAGAGACAAATGAGGATTTTCAGGATACTTTGTCACTAATGAAAGAAGTAGAATTTGACGACGCTTTTTGCTATAAATTCAGTCCACGACCCGGAACATTAGCAGCCGACTTTAAAGAGCAGGTTCCGGAACCGGAACGGCTGCTGTGTTTACAACAGATGATTGAACTGCAGCGAACTATTACTTTGAAAAAGAACAAAGCATTGATCGGTAGAACGGTTGAAGTTTACATTGAGGGCTATAGCAAAAAAAGCAAGGATATTGTTTTTGGAAAAACCCGTGATTTTAAGAATGCAGTTTTAAGGGGAAGCGAACAAGATTTTGGGACATTGCAAAAAGTGGAGGTTAAGGATGCCACGGCAAGCACGCTTAAGTGTTTTTAGTCAGACCTCAGAAAGTTGTGATAAGGCATATTATGTAAACTTGCATATCAGGGAGATAATTGCCTTAATCCCTAACCACTTATCCCCCGCATCTTTATTGGGCAGGGATGATATAAATGGTTAAGATGACAATGAATCAGATTGGCATTTGCATTTATGGCAGAAGCTATTTATTTTTAAGATATGGATTAGATTTCTGCTTTCGCAAAAATGACAATGGACTATAGGAATTACAATAAACAATGGAATTACAGCCCCCCTTTACTTTATAAAAAGGAGAAAAAATGAAAAGTATGACCGGTTTTGGCAGTGCTTTAATCAGTAGAGAAAATATGGATGTGGAAATTGAGATTAAGTCAATTAACGGAAGATTTCTGGATTTACGCCTATCACTTCCCAGAGAACTAAGTTTTTACGAAACAGAAATTAGGAAGCAGATTGTAAAGACCATTTCCCGTGGAACAGTGGAAATTAGAATCAATTTTAGTGATCACCGGGAACCGAAATTAATGTTAGATAAAACGAAATTACTAAAATATAATGAATTAGCTATAGAAGCAGCCAATCTTTTAGCCATTGAAGAGGTTATTTCCATAGAATTTTTATTGCAGGAGCCGGGGGTTATAGAAAGCAAGAATCGCTTAAGCGAAGATAGCGCCTTGGCTGCTATTTTAAATGAGGCATTGGAGATTTCTTTAAAGAGGATAAATGAATCAATGCTGGTGGAAGGAGAACAGATAAAGCAGGATTTGAGCGTCTCAATGCAAAAAATAGAGCAAGCGGTAAATACCATTGCTGAGCTTTGTGATCCCTTTAAGAAGGAACTTTTTGCCACAATGCACAGGCATATTGAAGAGCTTATTGGAACCTATAAAATTGAAAATCTGGAACAGCGTTTGATCCAGGAGCTGGCTATTTATGTGGATAAATATGATATTGGAGAAGAATTAAGCAGGTTAAAAGCACATATTCTTACTTTTGTAGCCACCTTGCAGGAAGAGGGGGATATTGGCAAGACGCTGAATTTCATTATTCAAGAAATGCAACGCGAAGCAAACACCTTAGGTTCAAAGTTTTCTACCGCACAAAGTTTTCCGCTGATTTTAACCATTAAAGAAGAAATTGAAAAGTGCCGGGAGATTGTGCAAAATGTTGCCTGAACCCATTCTAAAATGGAAATCCTGGCCCCTGGTGGAACGACCCTGGACATCTTTAATATTAATTCTCTTTTTGCTTATCCTCTCATTTTTATTATATTACATCGCTGTAATTAATTGGCAGCAACCGTTTTACTATATTTTAGGAATGCTTCTGGTTTTAGGTAACCTTCTCCCCTATTTTATCTTAACCGAATATGAACTGTATGAGGATAGAGTGCAGGTGCGTTATCTTTTTCTAAAAGTAAGCAGACCTTTTTCTGATTTTGGCTGTTTTTATGAAGATAAGCGCGGGATAATGCTTTCCACTTTTACAGCTCCCAGGCGGTTAGATGCTTTTCGGGGCTTATCTTTACGGTTTTCTGCCGATAAAAAAGAGCGCGAGCAATTAATTTTTATTCTGATGCAAAAAATAGGCAAGAAATACTGAGGAACAATATGAATTACAATGAATTAAGAAAGGCGATATTAGATTATTTGAAGCGTAATCCCCATACTGGATTGTCCTACAATGAATTAGTTAATACTTTTCAGCTGCATAACACGGAAAAGTCCTTACTTAGCAAAATTTTAAGCGGATTACAGGAAGAAGAAGTTATAACCAAAAACCGCAAGAAGTATCAATTACTTCAAACACCGGAAGAGCAAGAGTCCTCCCCCACTTCCAATCCCAAATTATTACAGGGAATTTTTGATGCCACCTCTCTTTCCAAGGGTTTGTCTTTTGCCTTTATCCGAACTCCCCAACGAGATTACTATGTGGCTGAAGAAGATACCTATAATGCCTTTCACAATGATGTAGTTGCTTTTGAGCCAAAATACCGAAAAGGTCATCAGGATTATGCTATTATCAGGAAAATTGTAAAAAGGAGCTCTGACAAGCTGGCTGGAGAGCTTTCTGTAAAGAGTGGAAGTAGCGTTTTTATTTGCAGCAATCCCAAAATATTCAGATGGTTCATTGTTAATGATAACGGGGGTGCCAAAAATGGAGATAAAGTTGTTATCCAGGTTGTTAACTGGGGAAATCCTTTTGCAGGACTATTGCCTGTAGGTAAAGTTATTGAAGTATTGGGTCCCTCAGGTGACCCGCAAGTTGAACTTCTTACAGTGATTCGGCAGTATAATCTGCCTTTGGAATTTCCGGAAGATGTATTAGCCGAGGCAAATCAGCTTCCAGAGAAAATAAGCCCGGAGGACTATCGTCAGCGGAGGGATTTGCGTAATCTTTATACTTTTACCATAGACCCGATTACTGCAAAGGATTTTGATGATGCTATTGCTATTGAAAAAATGGCTAATGGTTGGCGTCTATATGTGCATATTGCTGATGTAGCACATTATTTATCGGTATCGGGGGCAATTTTTCAGGAAGCCGCTAAAAGAGGAAACAGTTTTTATTTCCCGAAGATGGTCATTCCTATGCTCCCGGAACGCATTTCCAATCTTATTTGCAGTTTGCGTCCCGAGGAAGAAAAGCTGTGTTTAACCGTGCAAACGGATTTTGACAGCAAAGGCAGGATTCTGGAACAGCAAATTTATGAAAGCGTTATTTGCAGTAAAGCGCGGCTGAATTATGACGAAGTGGATGTTTTATTTGCCGGCAAAGAATCGGATTTAACTGAAGAGCTGAAGCAATATCTATTGGAGGCAAGAGCTCTCTCCCGGCTTTTAACAAAACAACGCTTAGATGCCGGTTACATCTTTTTTGATTTACCGGATATTGAATATGAATATGATGAGAACGGCTTTTTGAAACATTTAAATTTAGCAGAGGAAACGGAGAGTCATAAGTTAATTGAAAACTTTATGCTGATTGCCAACGAATATGTGGCAAAACGCCTTTCGCAAACTGCTCCAGCAACGCTATACCGCATTCATGAAGACCCCGATTTTAACAAGCTGGAACGGTTTATTGAACTTCTCTCCTATTATGGAGTTAAATGGGTAATGTATGAAGACCTGAATAAATCGCTTCAATATCTGTTAAATTCATTTCCTAATGAGGCATATCATCGTGTTTTTGATCGCATTGCCTTAAGGAGTATGAAAAAAGCCAAATACAGCACCGAACACATTCATCATTTCGGTTTAGGGATGGAATATTACACTCATTTTACCAGCCCCATCCGCCGTCTTTGCGATCTGGTTATTCATTATTTATGCAAAACCTGGTTATGCCACAGCAGTTCACAGCAATTTTCTGCTTCACAGCTTAAACATTATGCGGAAGTAGCTTCCGAACAGGAAATTCAGGCAGACCAATCGGAACGCGATATAGAAAGAGTTTACAGCCGCACTCTGTTGCAAGAGCACGAAGGAGAAATTTACTCCGGAATGGTTATCTCTGCAAATTCCGGAGGTTTAATTGTCCAATTGGATGAAATTCCGGTTACGGGAATTATTAAAGAAATGAATTTAGGAGAAGGTAACTTTGATTTCATAGAACCAGAAATGCGCTTTGTGAATCGTAGAACTCATCAGTATTATCAGTTGATGGATACTTTAGAGGTTATTATCAGCTATGTTGAAGATGATATATACTTGGATCCTTTCCCTGAAACCCTGCGTCATAATGCCCCCAAATCCAAAACATTAACCTCCTCAAAACCCTCTTCCAGAGCGAAATCCCCGGCGTCACCAAAAAACAGACAGACGAAATCCTCTTCATCATCCAAAGCCCGTTCTGCAAAATCAACGAACTCAAGAGGCCATAAATGAAAAAAGCTATCGGTATTTTTGATTCCGGAGTTGGTGGTTTAACCGTTTATAAAGCCATCCGAAATGCCTTTCCGGAAGAGGATATTATATATTTTGGCGATACTGCCAGAGTGCCCTACGGTCCCAAATCACCCAATACAATCATTGAGTATTCTCTCCAAAATGCCCGGTTTTTATTGCAACAGGGAATCAAGATTCTTATTATTGCCTGCAATACATCCTCCGCAGTAGCTCTTCCCGCCTTGCAAAAATTAACTGACATCCCGATTATCGGAGTTATTGAACCGGGTGCGGAACAGGCAGCTAAAACAACGAAAAATAATCGCATTGGCGTTATCGGAACCGAAGGAACTATAAATAGCGGTGCTTATCCTGCAGCGATAAAAAAATTCCTTCCCGAAGTGCAAATTTTTTCGGTTGCCTGCCCTCTATTTGTTCCTTTGGTTGAAGAGGGCTGGTTGGAACATCCTGCTGCAGAACTAATTACCAAAGAATACCTGGTTCCTTTGAAAGAACATAATATAGATACCCTGGTTTTGGGGTGCACTCATTATCCCTTGCTTTCTAAAATCATTCAACAGGTTATGGGACAGGAAGTTACTTTGGTGGATAGTGCAATGGCAATTGCTGATTATCTGAGCATTTATTTAAGTAGTGAAACCGATGGACAGAAAGGGATGGATACTTTCTATGTAAGCGATAACGAAGCTAAATTTGCCTGCATAGCAGAACGCATTTTGAATTCCCGCTGCGGCAATTTAACCAAAGTCCGTCTCTTTGAAAGCTGGTTCAAGGAATAAAACCCAATAACCGGGAAGGAATTATCCTAATGAAAACGGTATCTTATTCTCTCACATATAAATTGAACTCGGCTTTGATCCTGCCGTTAACTTTTTTTGCCTCTTTTTATTGTTTCCTTACTGCCAACTTATATGCTGCTAAATACATTCCCGTATCATTCCCATATCGCGATACGGGCACGATACGGGAATCATATCGGAATGATAATGCCAAAACACAAGAAGCAAAAAGCAAGCAAGAGCTTTTCATTGGCGTAAAGCTTAACCCTTTATTCTGTTCCATCTCAAATTTTCCCCAAGCTATTTCAAGACATACTAATAACATACCAGAATATGAATTAATTATATGAGATGATATAAATATTTAAATTAAGTATATAGAGGTAATATTATGGAACCCTTAATTTTAACTGCTGCTATCACCGGAGCTGAAACCTCCCGCAAAGATCAGCCCAATTTACCGTTAACTCCCCTGGAACAGGCAGAAGAAGCCAAGGCCTGTTTTGAGGCAGGAGCCCGAGTTATTCATTTGCATATCCGCGAAGATGACGGCAGACCTTCCCAACGACTGGATCGCTTTCAGGAAGCCATTTCTGCTATTCGGAAAGCAGTTCCCGAAATCATAATTCAAATCAGCACGGGTGGTGCTGTGGGCGAGTCCTTTGATAAACGGCTTGCTCCTTTAGCTTTAAAACCAGAAATGGCAACTCTTAACGCCGGCACTTTAAATTTTGGCGATGATATTTTCATCAATCATCCGGCAGATATAATTCGCCTGGCAGAGGCGTTTAAGAACTATGATGTCGTTCCTGAAATTGAGGTTTACGAATCGGGGATGATTGATGCTGTAGCAAAACTTATTAAAAAAGGGGTTATAACTCACAGTCCTTTGCACATTCAATTCGTTCTTGGTGTCCCCGGAGGAATGAATGGTAAGCCCAAAAACCTGATGTATATGATTGAACATTTGAAGGAAGAAATTCCCTCTGCAACCTGGGCTGTAGCTGGAATTGGCAAATGGCATATTCCAACATCGTTAATTGCGATGGTTACAGGAGGTCATATCCGCTGTGGTTTTGAAGATAACATCTTTTATTATAAGGGAGTAGTTGCTCAGTCCAATGCTCAGTTAGTAGCTCGCCTGGCAAGAATTGCCCAGGAAATTGGCCGTCCTCTTGCAACTCCGGAACAGGCGCGAGCGATTTTTGCTTTAAAAAGATAGCAGGAGTGAGGATGGAATTAACAGAAAATGCATTGAAGGTATTGGAAAAAAGATATTTCCGTAAAGATGAAAATGGGGTTCTTAAAGAGGACTGGGATAAAATGCTTACTCGCGTTGCCTCTAATATTGCAGGTGAAGACGCGGAAAAGGCTGATCGTTTTCATCGGTTGATGGATGCGGGTTATTTTTTACCCAATTCCCCCACTCTGATGAATGCCGGAAGTGATTTACAACAGCTCTCCGCCTGTTTCGTTTTGCCTATTGAAGACAGTATGGAAAGCATTTTTGAAACGGTAAAAAATGCTGCTTTAATACATAAAAGCGGAGGTGGAACCGGTTTTTCTTTCAGTCACTTAAGAGAAGCTAATGCCCGAGTTCGTTCTACCAATGGAGTTTCCAGTGGACCGCTATCCTTTCTGAAAGTTTTTAATGCTGCAACCGATGCTGTTAAACAAGGAGGAACGCGTAGAGGAGCCAATATGGCTATCTTAAATGTGGATCATCCCCAGATTTTAGATTTTATCACCTGCAAGGAAAATCCCGCGGAACTTACCAATTTTAATATCAGTGTTGGTATTACCGAGGAATTTATGCAGGCGGTAGCCAATGATGCTGAATATAATCTTATTTCTCCTCACACGGGAACTATTATCAAAACGCTGAAAGCTGCAGATGTTTTTGCTTTAATTGTGCAGATGGCTCATAAAAACGGCGAACCGGGAATTGTTTTTTTAGACCGGATGAATAATTCCAATCCTACTCCAATTTTGGGAAAAATTGAATCCACCAATCCCTGCGGAGAACAACCCTTACTTCCTTATGAGTCCTGTAATTTGGGTTCTCTCAATCTTGCTCTGTTTATTAAAGACGGAGATGTGGACTGGGATAAACTGCAAAAGGCGATATATGACAGCGTGGATTTTTTGGATGCAGTTATTGATGTTTCCCGTTATCCTTTGCCACAAATTGAAAGTGTTTCCAGGGCAAATCGCAAAATAGGTTTGGGGGTAATGGGTTGGGCTGATATGTTGTTTCAGTTAAAAATACCTTATGCCAGTGAGGAAGCGCTTGCTCTTGCCTCTAAAGTGATGGAATTTATAGATTTTAACGCTAAAATGCAATCTCTAAAACTGGCTGCTGAAAAATGTGCATTCCCCAATTTTGCCAAAAGTATTTATGCTGAGGGCAGCTTAAAACGGGAAAAATTATTCCAGGATTGGGACTACTTAAAAGCAAGAATACAAAAGGAAGGAATTCGCAATGCTACTCTTACTACTATTGCTCCAACAGGGACAATTAGTATGATTGCCGATACTTCCAGCGGAATTGAACCCCAATTTTCGCTTGCCTATGTGAAAAATGTGATGGATGGAGAGAAACTGCTCTATGTGAATAAATATTTACAGCAAGCTTTGGAAGAGAAGGGAATCTGTAATGAGGAATTGCTGGAAAAAATTTTAACCCGCGGTTCTCTTGCTGGAATTGAGGGTATCCCGGACGATTTGCAAAAGGTTTTTCAAACAGCTCACGATATTAGCCCTGAATGGCATATCAGAATGCAGGCAGCATTTCAAAATTATACAGATAATGCAGTTAGCAAAACCATAAATTTCCCTAATTCAGCTACGGTGGAGGATATTAAAAGTAGCTATGAACTTGCCTATCAGCTTGGCTGTAAAGGAGTTACTGTTTATAGGGATGGCAGCAGAGAAAATCAGGTGCTCTCTTTAGGGACAAAAACATCCTCAGCCGATAAAAGCGAAAAAAAGGTTGCTCCCAGAACCAGACCGGAAATAACTAAAGGTGTAACTCAACGCCTGGAAACAGGTTGCGGGCATATGTATGTAACTATTAATACCGATACTCAAGGTGCCTGTGAGGTCTTTATTCAAATGGGAAAAGTGGGTGGATGTGCTTCTGCTCAATTGGAAGCTATTGCGCGGCTGGTATCTTTAGCTCTGCGTTCTCAAATTAAGATTGAATCTATTACCCGTCAGCTGAAAGGAATTCGCTGTCCATCCCCGATGTGGAATAAAGGAACGATGATAACTTCCTGCGGAGATGCAGTCGGCAAAGCTTTGGAGCAATTCGTTACCCTTTATAACAAAAGCGATTTTCAGGTATCCGATATTGCTGAAGAATCCCCAGGTTTCGCTGTGGAACAGACGCTGGGAAACGGTTTTGCTCTTTGTCCCGATTGTGGAAATACCATTGAACATATTGAAGGATGCTTGAAATGTCCCGTCTGTGGTTGGAGTAAATGTTAACCAGTTCTTGACAAAAGCAATGCCTGAATTTTTTTGCCTTTCTATATAAGATACGGCAAATTCCTTCGTGGTAACCTGGAATGCTGTTCTTAAACTTTTTTTCCCTGTCTGCCGAATAAAAAAGATTTGCCAGACCCAATAAAGGAGTATAAATGCGGTGTAAATATTGTAACGCCCGTCTTGCTGTTCACGATATCTGGTGTATGCAATGCGGTAAACAAACGCCTGTAATAAAAAATGAACTTTATGCAATGAAGTCCTTTTCGGAAACCTGGAATTCCTATAAGGGTAAAATGACCTCTTCCCTACCTGGAGCTGCTTTTGCTCTAATTTTGGGTCTAATTCCGATTGCGGTTTTAATTTGGCTCTTCAGCAGCATAATTCAACTGGAAAGTGATAATGCTGCCCGGATGTTATTAAACCTGGTGATTAAATCCGTTGCTTTTTCACTTTTTATACCTTTCGTTTTAATTGCCTTTAAGCCGATTTGCCAGCATAATGAATATCATCTGAAACTTTCAGAGATGTTTGCTGCATTACGCGTTTATCCGCGGTATTTTCTTTGGACACTTATCAATGCGTTGTTTTTTTGTGTTATCTATATTATATGTTTTGGTTTACCCAATTTTGCCTCTGCACCCATTTTACATCTGGTTTGGCTGGTTTTAGTTAACTATTGGGTTGCCATCAGTTTACCTTCTTTGGTTCTAATGGAAGAAAGGTCTTTCAATCCTTGGCAGGCAATCAGGATGTCCTATTTGCATTTTCAGGGTGTTCGCTGGAATATCTATTTACTGGCTTTAGTGTTAGCGGTTTTAAACGCTTTCGGTTGTATGTTATTTGCGTTATTGCTAATTCCCGAAGCGTTAATTTTGCCTCTATCTCTTTTTGCGGTGCGAGATTATACCCGGCGTTTACTTGATTTTGAACTGCTGAATTATAGATTGTGAGGTTTTGCTTTATGAAACGCAGAGAAATTATATCCCTTTTTATTTTAATCCTGGTTATCAGTTTCGGTGCCTACCGATATTTTACTCGCTCCTTCACAGAAACTAAAAGTCAATACCTGATGGATACGATTGTAGAAATCTCCGCTACTTCGCAAAGCAAAAATGTCGGCAGCCAGATAGATTCAATTTATAAGTATATTCACGAGTTGGAGAATAAATTAAACGAATACAACCCCGAAAGTTATCTGGGCAAAATCAATGCTGATACCGTTAATACTGTTTTTCCGATGGACCCCGATGTATATAATTTACTTTCTCTTGCAGATAGTTTATATCAAATGACGGGTGGAGCTTTTGACCCTACCATTAAGCCCGTTTGGGATTTATGGGGGTTTAATACTGAAAACCCTGTCCCCCCGGATTCTTTAAGCATAAAAAATATGCTGAAAAAAGTGGACTTCAGCAAGATTAAATACGATTCCCGAAAGCTTGTTAAACCCAGGGGAATGCAGCTTACTTTTGGTGCTATTGCCAAAGGTTACATTCTGGATAAGGCAAAAGAATATATGCAAGCGCAAAAATTGGATAGCGGATATATCAATTGTCGTAGTTCAATGGTTTTTACCGGCTATAAAAAACCCCAGCTTGTGTATATTACGCATCCAAGTAAACCGGATGATTATATTGCCAGTTTCAAAGTGCTGAATCAGAGCGTTTCCACTTCTGGAGATTATCAACAGTTCTTTGAATACAATGGCATTCGCTATCATCATATCCTTAATCCCTTAACCGGTTATCCGGTTCCGGATGTGCATTCGGTAACTGTGTTATGTTCTTCTGCTGCGTGGTCGGACGGACTTTCCACAGCTCTTTTTTTGCTTCCTCCGGAATCGGCACTTAGTGCAATTAAACACAAACCCGATTGTGAAGCAATTATTTATTACAGTAAAGATGATTCTCTCGTTTCCTTGAAAACAGCTGGAATGAAAGATAGAGGTTTGAACGAAAATTTATGACTTTTCCCGATATTCAATCCCAGGAAGATAACCGGAAAATAACAATTGATAAAGTTGGCGTGAAAGGTATTCGCTACCCCGTCGTTGTGCAAGATAGAGAAGGCATCCAACATAGTGTTGCCGATTTAAATATCTATGTAGAACTTACTCATCAGCTTCGGGGAACCCATATGAGCCGTTTCCTGGAAATTCTGAACAAGTATCACACCGAGGTCTTTATTGATAAACTGGATGTCTTTCTAAGCGAATTGAAAAGAACGCTGAAAGCGGATGCCGCTTATATAGATATAATGTTTCCTTTTTTTATGAAAAAGCAGGCACCTGTTTCCCGCGTTTCTTCTCTGCTAAACTATGACTGCTGTTTTAATGCCTCGTTCAAAGAGAATTTTGAACTCTGGATTAGTGTGTATGTTCCGGTTACAACTTTATGCCCCTGCTCTAAAGCAATAAGCGTTTCCGGAGCTCATAATCAACGCTCCCGGATATTTATTAAAGTTCGTTACACGGAGTTTGTGTGGCTGGAAGAACTTATTCAACTGGCGGAAAAACATTCCAGCTGTGAGATTTACCCCCTGTTAAAACGCACAGACGAAAAATATGTAACCGAAAAGGCATATCGTAATCCTAAATTCGTGGAAGATGTAGTGCGGGAAATTACTTTGGAACTTAGCAAAGATAAACGCATCAACGGATTTTATGTAGAAGCGGAAAACTTTGAATCTATTCACAATCACAATGCTTATGCCCTGATAAGCAGAATTTAATCTATCTAAGGTTAGTAAAATACTTTGAGAGCGTTCACTTTACCTCAGCCCGTAAGTAAAATTTTGACTAACGGCTTGGAAGTTATTTCTGTGCAGGATAGCTCCAATGCTGTGCTTTGCTTGCAATTATACATTCGTACCGGTTCAGTTCAGGAAAATAAAAATCAGCGTGGCTATTCGCATTTTATTGAGCATTTAAGCTTTAAATCAACTTTGGATTTTCCCTCTAATGGTATCTCCCGTTATGCTTCAGGTTTGGGTGGAATGCTGAATGCTTTTACCGATTTTGATTGCACTTGTTACTATCTGATGCTACCTTCCGAAAAGCTTAAAGAGGGCTTGCATATTCTTGCTGAGCTTGCGTTTAAAAGCACTTTCAGCAAAGAAGATGTGGAAACGGAAAAGGATATTATTCTGGAAGAAATAAAGCAGTATCAGAATGATCCCGAAACCGATTTTTTAGATTATATTCAAAGCACTTATTATCAAAAAAGCCCGCTTAAGTATCAGATTTTAGGCAATCCCGATAGTGTTTCACAGGCAGATTTTGCTGCTCTGAGCAGATTTTATCGGCAGCGATATCTCCCTGAAAATTCCTTTCTCGTTATCTGCGGTGATTGTTGTGATGAGGAATTAAACGGTTATCTGGATAAATATTTTGCACCCTGGAAACAAGGTAATAAGCCAATTCCACAGCCCACAGAAATTGAACCCGAAATAAATGGTTTACGCTATTTTTGGAAGCAGAAAGAGATAAATGAAAAAACCCTTGCCATCGCTCTTCCGGAATTATGTGATAAACATCCTTTTGCCAATGCTCTTTTAATTGCTATCCGCTATTTGGCAATCGGCAAGTCGTCCCGTCTTTACAAACGCCTGGTGGAAGAAGAAAAAATCTGTTCCAGTGTAAAAGTAAGCTCGCTTTGCGGACTTCTTTCCGGTGCTTCAATTATATCTTTCACCCCTTTATCCGATAAATATCTGCCTGATATTGTACATATATTTAAAGAAGAGCTATCCTCTCTGCTGAAAAATGGCATTCCTGCAAACGAAATGGAGCTGATTAAAAAAGATATTATCCATAGCTGGCTGTTCAGTTTTGAAGGAATGGAAGACCTCGCTGGCTTGATAGCTACGGAAAGAATGGCAGGAGACCTTACGCGGTTGCAAAGTTACGGTGAGGAAATTGATTCTACAACTTTAAGTGCCGTGATGGATGCAATTCATAAATACTGGCTTCCAGCCGGGATGGCAGTTTACTATCAAAGTCCTGTTCAAAATCTAAACTTGATGCAGGAAGCAAATTCTCTAATAACTATCCCTCAGCAAATAAATTATTCTTCATCCATAGCTGCTTTGGCGGATGAGCCATCTCTAAAACTTGATTTTATTCCCCTGAAAGAAGCTGCAGGTGCAAAACCAGGGAAAATAATTCCAATCGCTGAAGACCTTTATACGATGACCCTTTCCAATGGTATGACGGTGCTCTTCAAGCAATTGAAAAACAAAAACATCAGCGGTTTTTCGCTTTCCAGTTCTATCAGCCAGATTTGTGAAACACCTTCCGAAATAGGTGCTAATTTCTTTTGCACTTCGCTGTTGCTATATCAAACTCAAAAACACAGTCATCAGGAGCTGCAACAATATTCCCGGGAAAATGGATTTAATATTCGCCTCATCCATCATTTGGATACTACCACTTTCAAAGGAAAATGCCAAAAAGAAAATCTGGATAAGGCATTATCTATGCTGGCGGAAATAATTTATCTGCCTCGTTTTGACAGGAATTATTTCTCGCTTTTAACTTCTGCCGCCTTAGATGAAATTCGGCGGGATCAAGATTATCCCGTTAATTATGCTTACCTGAACTGGTATAAAATGCTTGTGGGAAAACAAAGTAATCTGTTTCGCAGTTCCGGAACTCCTGGCCAAATTCGTGCCCTGCATATTAAGGACTTACAGCAATGGTATAATAACTGGAATATCGGCAGGGATTTCTGTTTGGCTATTGTCGGCAATTATCAGCCGGAAGAAGTATTAGAGCTTTGTGAACAAACCTTGGGCATCGCTCAAACCGAAAAACAAGCACTTATTCCTCATCCGTTATTTTCGCCTGAAGAGGTTCATTTTAAAAAGACCTGGCGTAAAACCGACCAGGCAATCATTTACACCGGTGGTTTTGCCTCTCCGGCAAACAACCGTGAAGAAAATACTGCCTTCTATGTTTTAGCTCAGATTTTGGGTGGGGACATTTCATCCCGTTTTTTTGATGTTCTGCGGGAAAAATACGGCTATGCCTATCAAACCGGTTTTGATTTTCATTCCTTGAACGAACTTGGTTTTTGGAATGCTTATGCCTTTTGTGATAAAAGCGATTATCGCAATTGCCTTGCCTTAATGCAGGAAATCCTTAATTCTCTTGTAGATAGAGGTGTGGATGAAGATGAACTGGAAAACGCCAAACAATATCTTATTGGAATGAACCGCTTTGAAAATGAAAGTGTTTCTTACACTGCCTCCACCCTATCCAATCTGGCAGCTTGCGGTTTTGAACCCGAATATTATCTCTCGCGGGAAGATCGTATCCGCAAAGTGGATAAAGAAATAATCCGACAAATTGCCCTCAAATGGCTGCTGCCGGAAAATCAATATACTTATTTGCTCTTGTAATTATGCTGAAACTTGGTATAGACATCGGTTCCCGGAACACAAAAATCGTTATCTATAACGATAGTGCAGAGAAAATTGAATACAGCGCTTGTCACAGCACTGAACTATCCATTTTGGAGGGAGTTAACCATCTTATAGCAGAAGGTTTTTCCGCCACCGGAATTACCGCTGATAGTATATCTGCTATCGGAGTAACAGGTTACGGACGCAAACTCTATCCTGAGGCAACTTCAGTCATTTCCGAAATAAGCTGTCATCCTGCCGGCTGTAAATACTATTTTCCTCAGATTAAAACCATTATTGATATCGGAGGTCAGGATTCCAAAATTATCACCTTAACGGATAGCGGAAAAGTTGCCGATTTTGTGATGAACGATAAATGCGCTGCAGGAACAGGACGCTTTCTGGAAATGACAGCTATGCGCTTGGGCTGTGATGTTTCCGAACTATCACTATTAGCTTCGCAATCTTCTAAAGTTATAGAACTTAATTCCACTTGCGTCGTTTTTGCCGAATCGGAAATAATTGGCTTACTTTCTTCTTCAATTGCTCCTGCAGAAATTGCTCGTTCCGTGCATCGGAGCATTGCCAAACGCATTTTAGCACAAATGTCAGTCGTTTGTTGGGAGCCTCCCTTAGTTTTTACAGGTGGCGTGGCTCTAAACAAAGATATGGTTCATTGCTTAGCCGATGTTTTAGGATTTGAATTACTTACGCCTCCAGACCCGGAAATCACTGCTGCCTTGGGTGCTGCTATTTTAGCCAAATGAAATTTGATTATCACCTTCATACAGAAGATAGTTACGATAGTTCACTTAAAGCAATAGATTTGCTCAAAAGAGCTATCCAATTAAAATATGATGAAATTGCCATAACCGAACACCTGGATTTGCTCCCTTTGGAAATGCGGACTTACGGTGTCCCCTCTTTAAATCGTTATTATAAAAGAATTAAAGAGTTAAAGAGTAGGACATCAGAAATAAATGTCCTTATCGGTATTGAAGTAGGTGATTATCAAAGAGTTAAGAACTATGCCTCAGCATTGGTAGAAAACTTTGCTTTTGATCTAATTCTGGGGTCAGTGCACTTTCTAAGCGATAATACCAATGTTGCAATTCCCCTGCCAAAACCTCTTTCCGAAGAGCAAGTAAAAGATTACTATCTGCAGAATTTAGCGTTAGTATCTTCTTGCGATATAGATGTATTAGCTCATTTGGGAGTTTATAAACGCTGCTATAATCATATTCCCGATGAAACTATTCATTATTCATTGCTCCACGATATTTTCCAAACTATGATTCAGCGTGGGATTGCTTTGGAAATCAATTATAGTCCCCTGCGTCGGGGTTATCCTTCTTTTATTCCGGAACTTCCTCTATTAGAAATGTATCTTAACTTAGGAGGAAAACTTTTTTCTTTAGGTAGCGATGCACATCAAATTGAGCATTTTGACCTCTATCGTGATACTATTCCCCAAAAATTCTGCACCTCTTATCGCTATCTGCAATAATTATCACAAATCCCTCCGCCCTCTGCTCTCCGCTCTCTGCCCTCTCAATCTTTTCTTTCGGTGTCCTCTGTTTTAAAAATTATTCCTATCTCTCTTTTGGCGCTAATAACTGAATCGGAGGCATGGACTGCATTTGTAGTAATTCCTTCAGCATAAAGATAGCGAATAGTTCCCGGTTTTCTTATAGCAGGGTTTACATCTCCGATTAAATCTCGTAACTGCTGAACAGCGTTTTCTTTCTGGACAATAATTGCCACTGTGAAGTCGGACATCATAAAGTTCAGCAAGTTCTCATAGAAATCCTTTCCCTGGTGTTCTGCATAAAAGTTTTCTGCCAGTTCCCTGTCAAAGCGAAAAAGCTTTAGAGCACAAAAATGAAAATCATTTTCTTCCAGAATAGTAATAATATGCCCTATATGCTTATTGCGAACTGCATCTGGCTTAATCAGCAGAAGTGACTTTTCCTTCATTTTGCCGTATAAACGGTTTCTATGTAGTCCAAAGCTGCAACTTTGATAGCGATATCACGATTTAGAACCATACTCATTTTAATTTTGTGTTTCAGGATATCAGTCCAAATCTCGTACATATCGTTGGGTTTAACTTCAATTCCGGTATAAAGTTTCAGCATATCCTGGTAAAAATCGTCCCGGTCGGAATCCACTCTGGCGATAACCAGTTTAGGGGTATCCGGGCAAACATCGTATTCCTTGTAACGGATATCCACAACTACATAGCCCAACTTTAGTAGGTTTTCATAGTTAATCTGTAAGTCCTCATGATTTAGCATTTCTTTATCTCCCAAGTTAAATAATTCTGGACAAAACACAGGATTCAAAATCCTTGTAAAACAATGAAGAAATCAAGCCCTGCTCTGTCAAGAAGAATTTATTGCCCATAAAGGAACTTAAAAAAATGCAACGCTTCAAACTTGTAAGTGATTATACTCCTTCAGGTGATCAGCCCGAAGCTATAGAAACCCTGATTAAAGGAATTGCAGAAGGCAAAAAGCACCAGGTTCTCTTAGGAGTTACAGGTAGCGGAAAGACCTTTACAATAGCTAATGTAATTGAACGCTTGAATCGTCCTACCCTTGTTTTATCACATAATAAAACCCTTGCTGCTCAGCTTTATGGTGAATTGAAACAACTTTTTCCAGATAATGCTGTGGAATACTTTATCAGCTATTATGATTACTATCAGCCCGAAGCTTACATTCCGGGTAAAGATATTTATATTGAAAAAGATAGCAGTATAAACGAACAGATAGAGAAACTTCGTTTGCGAGCTACAATGAGTTTAATGGAGCGAAGAGATGTTATTATTGTTTCTTCCGTATCCTGTATTTATGGTCTTGGCGTTCCGGAAGAATATCGCGAAGCGCTAATTTCCCTGAAAAGAGGGTTGAAGATGGATAGAGAGGATTTGATCCGGCAATTGGTTACCGCTCATTACAGTAGAAATGATATTGCCTTTGAGCGAGGTGCCTTCAGGGTTAGAGGTGATGTAGTAGATATTTTTCCTGCCTATCTGGAACACTGCTTACGCGTAGAATTTTTCGGGGATGAGATTGTGCGTTTGGAAAAGCTGCATCCTATTTCCTGTCAAAGTTTAGGGGAAGTAGAACAATACGATGTTTACCCCGCAATTCATTTTTTAATGAATGAAGAGAAATTGCGTAAAGCCCTCATCAGTATTGAACAGGAAATGAATGAACGCGTTGCCTGGTTTTTACAAAATCAAAAATATCTGGAAGCAGAACGCTTGAAACAACGCACTGCTTTTGACTTGGAAATGTTACGCGAACTGGGTTACTGCAGTGGTATTGAAAATTATACCAGGCACTTAACAGGAGCTAAGCCAGGAGAGCCACCAAACTGTTTACTGGATTATTTTCCCGAGGATTTTCTGTTTGTTATTGATGAATCCCATGTAACCATCCCGCAAGTGCATGGAATGTTCGGAGGTGACTATACCCGCAAAAAAAACCTGGTGGAATATGGCTTCCGTCTGCCTTCAGCTTTTGATAACCGTCCTTTGCGCTTTGAAGAATTTGAGAAGTATATGCATTCTGTAATCTTTGTTTCTGCTACTCCTGCGGATTATGAATTGGGCTTAACTAATGGCGAAATTGTGGAACAGGTTATTCGTCCAACCGGTTTACTTGACCCGGAAATTGAAATTAAGCCCATTAAACATCAGGTAGATGACCTCATTACTCAAATCAGAGAACGCATTACTAAAAAACAAAAGATACTGGTTATGACTTTAACCAAAAGAATGAGTGAAGACCTCAGCATCTATTTGAATAATGCTGGAATCAAAGCTCGCTATATGCATAGTGACATAGACAGCATTGAACGCGCTAAGATAATCAGGGACTTCCGCTTAGGTGAATTTGATGTGATTGTGGGAATTAATCTTTTAAGAGAAGGTTTAGACCTGCCGGAGGTCTCTCTGGTGGCTATTTTAGATGCCGATAAAACCGGTTTTTTGCGTTCTACCCGTTCCTTAATTCAAATCTCGGGACGGGCAGCCAGAAATGTTGACGGTAAAGTGATTTTCTATGCTGATGAAATTACCGACGCCATCAAACAAACAGTTCAAGAAACCAATAGACGCCGCGCTAAACAACTTGCTTATAATGAAACCCACGGAATTACTCCTCAGACCATCTTTAAAACAATTGACCAGATTATGCAATCCACTGCCATCGCCGAGGGCTATGATAAAATTGGCAAACAGACAGCCATTGAAAAACCCTCCGCTAAGGACTTTATGGAATATCTGGAACTGGATAATAAAGATAAAATAATTGAACTTCTGACCAAAGAAATGAATAAAGCTGCTACGAATCTGGATTTTGAACGAGCAGCGGAAATAAGAGACCGCATTTGGGAACTGCAGCAAAACCAGTGAAAAAGCGAGTTGGCGAGATAGTTATTTTTAGCCACCGAAAACACCGAATACCCCGAAAGATTTTTTACAAAGAGAAAAAGAGAGAAATTGAGAATGAATTTAGCGAGATGGCGAGATAGTGAGATGGCGAGATGGAAAGAGAGAGTGAGAACGAAATATATTTTTTACAAAGAGAAAAAGAGAAAAAGAGGATTTTGAACAAAGAGAAAAAGAGAAAAGAGAGATTTAATTGAGAATGGAGAATGGAGAATTGAGGGTGAACGGTGAAAGGTGAAGGGTGAAAGGAAAACCTGGCTATTCATATCATTTATAGAAGCATATTCAAGTTTATAAATCCCTAAAATCCATTTAATCCTGTTCATCCCATACCTATTAAATCCCATAAATCCCTATAATCCTGTTCATCCCAGACCTATTAAATCCCAAAAATCCCTATAATCCTGTTCATCCCATACCTATTTTTTTCTCTCCGCTCTCCGCTCTCCGCTCTTTGCTATTTGCCCTCAGCTCTTTGCCCTCAGCCCTAAGCCCTCTGCCCTCTGCTCTCTGCAATAAACTCATACAGCAAATATCCATTCAGCATATAGAGAACCTTATCAAATTCTCTGTCTCCGGGGATAATGATATCGGCATTTTTCTTGGTGGGCTCAATAAATGCCTCGTGGGAGGGTTTAACTGTGCTTACATATTGTTCCAAAACGCTTTCCACATCTCTTCCGCGTTCTACAATATCTCTTTGCAAACGCCTGGCTAAACGCAAATCCGAATCTGTATCCACATAAATCTTGAGGTCGGAAAGAGCTAATAATTCAGGATAATACAGCCCAAAGATACCTTCCAGAATAATTACATCTGCAAAAGCAACACAGGTTTTACCTTCTTTGCGGCAATGCGTGGCAAAATCATAATCCGGAATATCCACTGCTTTACCTTCCAGCATAAGTTTCAGGTCAGAAACCAAATAGGGAACATCAATAGCATCCGGATGGTCAAAATTTACTTTTGCTCGCATTTCAGGAGAAAGATGACTAAGGTCTTTATAATAGTTATCCTGAGCCACGATAACGGTTTTTAAGTCATTTAACCGTAATCCGATTGCTTTGGCAATTGTGGTCTTACCGGAACAGGTTCCACCTCCAATAAGAATTAAACGCACATTATTGGTTTGGGGCATTGTTTTCAATCCAGCTGTTTATTTTTGCTAATAACCCATTTTCCACTTTCTCCTGCGTAAAATTAGCAAAACAGAAAGCACTTAATTTAGTTGCATATTCATTCAATCTATTAGCACTGCGGAAAAGGTCTGTTATTTTATCGGATAAGATGCTAAAGTCATCTGCTGCAAGATAGCTATCTTCCGGCAGAGGAAAATCCTTTATTGCCGATAAAGTGCAAACGAGGGTTTTGCGATATTGAGCACAAGTTAAAATCCTGCTTTCCGTATCCGGTTTATTTAGAGGTAAAAGCACAAATAATGCCTGCTGCAGTAATTGCTCTCTGTTATTATAGGAAGCATAAGTTATCCTTCCGCTGCAAAGGTCTTGAAGCTCATCTCCCCCACACAGAATAATACTTATTTCCTTTTCTACCATCTTTTGGGAAATGCGAGGATAAATCTCAGAGATAATGTTTTTCGCTGCAGTTAAGTTATCTTTGTTTTCAGGAGCACCCCAGAAAAGGATAAATTTCCTGTTACTTTCCGGTTTATCGGGTTCCGGCATAGCAGTTATCGGTAATGGAACAAAGTGAGAATTATTTTGCTTAAAATGATAGAGCCCATATAAATCATTCGCTTCACCAGGATTAGCATACAAACAAAATATCCCCTTTTTCATCAGATACTTATCCCAGGCAGTTTGCTTGATGTATTGCCAGAAATTATCGGCATTTTGCAGTCGTCTATTTAAAGTCCACTTTTCCTTTAATTCGGGCAACCAAATCCTTTCAATATCTATAATTAATTTACAATCCGGTAAAACCTTCTTTGCTAAATGCACTAAAGGCAGACAAGAAAACCCTGCAAAAAAGATTACTTCATAGCGTTTGCTATCCAGAATACTAATAAAACGCTCTTTCTGACTTTTCCCTATTAGATGATACCCTTCCGGTTCAAGTTTAGTCCCCGCTTTCAAACTTAAAGAATATAATCTGTCATAACCCGTATGCGCAGAAACCGGTTTTTCCAAATAAACGGAGCTTTTTAACAGTAGGAGGTCAGCATCAAAATTTTGGGATACAACATTCCATAAAAAACGCGAACGCTCAGCTCTGATTCCATCTTCTCTGGCAAAGGGCTCATCAATAAATAATACCTTTTTGGTTAACATAATTATTCATTCCTTCTTGAGTTCACTATTTTTGATACTGCTAACTCTGTCAAGCCCTGTGCATAGCTGATTATTTTTTTTCACGCAGATAGGATTTTAGAAACGAGGATTTCAGGATAAGGATTTTAGAAACAAGGATTTAAGGATTTAAGGATTTAGAGGATTTAATAGCTCTGGGATGGACAGGATTAAAGGATTTAGAGGATCTAATAGGTATGGGATGACTTGTGTAACCGGAACTTGCCTTGTACCGGCGGACGCCGTTCCGCCGTTTTTATTCGGCGCTACAGCGAGCGCCGG